>CAMWRK010000106.1 GCA_947176655.1 uncultured Prevotellaceae bacterium
CCTCTTTTTTTTTTTTCATGCAGAAGACGGCATTAGTGATCATCCTCGGTCTCGTGGGATCTGATATGTGTATAAGAGACTGCAATGAAATATACTTGTATACGGGCAGCATTGATACTTGCGACCTTGATTATCAGCTGATGATCCGTATCGTCTATTATCAGATTCATACCAGATAGCCGAATAACCTCATGCAACTGATTCCTGCGTTCGTTGATATGCCCCCACTTGGGCGTAAAAGTACGAACTTCACGGCCTGTTTCCTGTACTGCCGGAATCAGATTGCGGCTTATTGAACTCAATGCCGTTTCGCTGACATAGGGTTCAATCTCCTGGGTAAGAAAAAGTATCTTTTTTGCCTTCTCCATTTTGTTCAAATACGTATAATATTGGATGCAAAGATATAAAAAAATAATGACTTTTCCACTTTGTCACAACCACGTTTTAAGCATTTTAGTACTTTTTCGTCTTTTTGCAAACAAATATTTCTGCTTATAGTCATAATTATATTACCTTTGCGTGAATTTTGAACCATATAGTTGTATAAACTATTACAATGCAAGTAATCAAGACAATAGCACAACTTCAGTACGCATTGCTGACAGAACGTGCTAAGGGCAAGACCATAGGACTTGTACCGACAATGGGAGCTCTGCATGAAGGACATGCCTCTCTGGTTCGCCGCAGCGTCGCCGAGAATGACGTCACGGTGGTGAGCATTTTTCTGAACCCGACCCAATTCAACGATCCCAAAGACTTGGAACGCTATCCGCGCACACTGGAAAGCGATTGTGACATTCTGAGAGAATGCGGAGCACAGATAGCCTTTGCTCCAAGTGTAAAGGAAATATACCCGGAACCGGACACACGGTATTTCTCTTACCCTCCTACGGACACTGTCATGGAAGGAGCACGCCGCCCCGGACACTTCAATGGCGTATGCCAGATAGTCAGCAAATTGTTTCTTATAACAGATCCCGATAAGGCATATTTCGGAGAAAAGGACTATCAGCAGATTGCAGTCATACGCCGCATGGTGGAGGCACTGCAATTCCGCGTACAAATTGTACCTTGTCCCGTCATCCGCGAGCCAAACGGACTGGCCATGAGCAGTCGCAACAGTCTGTTGACACCAGAAGAGAGAGCCATTGCACCGCACATATACCGTATCCTTTCCGAAAGCCTGACAGCAAACAAAAGCGTCAGCGAGACACAGGACTGGGTCACAAGACAGATTAACGCAATACCGGGACTGGAGGTTGAATATTACAGCATCGTGGACGGCGACACACTGGCCGACATCAGCGACTGGGAACAATCATCCAGCATCGTTGGCTGCATAACAGTCTATTGCGGCAACACCCCAATACGATTGATAGATCACATTAGATACAAATGACCATAGAAGTTCTCAAGAGTAAACTGCATTGCGTGCAGGTTACAGAAGCCAACCTCCACTACATGGGTAGCATCACTTTGGACAGAGACCTGATGGATGCTGTTGGCATAGTTCCGGGAGAAAGGGTATTCATTGTCGATAACAACAATGGCGAACGCTTTGACACCTACACTATTTCCGGCGAACGCGGAAGCGGATGCGTGTGCCTCAACGGTGCTGCAGCACGAAAAGTCCAAGTCGGTGATACTATCATCATCATGGCCTATGCACAACTGACGCCAGAAGAAGCCATGAACTTTACCCCAAGAATCGCTTTTCCCGAAAACAACCGCATTAGCGACAAACAAAACAACAACTTATAAACTAATACACGTATGAAGATCTCAAAAATCGAACATCTGGGCATTGCAGTCCAGAACATCGCCGAAGTACTTCCCTACTACACCGATGTACTCGGTCTGGAATTTTACAAAGAGGAAGTGGTGGAAGACCAGAAGGTCAAGACAGCTTTCCTGAAAGTCGGCGAAGTTAAAATCGAGCTTCTGGAACCTACATGCCCGGAAAGCACCATACAGAAGTTCCTAGACAACGGCGGTCGTGGTGTGCATCACGTTGCCTTCAAAGTAGAAGACGGCCTCTCCGAGGCTTTGGCTCTATGTGACGAAAAAGGCATCCGCCTCATCGACAAGGCTCCACGCGGTGGTGCAGATGGACTAAAAATTGCTTTCCTACATCCCAAAAGCACATGCGGCATACTCACCGAATTGTGCGAGGAATAACAAACCTTACCGACAGTCACAACCATACTGCTACACAGTTAATTGTTGTAAAACAAGGAGCCAGACGAAATGTCTGGCTCCTTATCTTATCTGTCAATACATCAGAAATCCGTCCGCATCTTCCAACACGGGAAATTTTCTGCGGAAGGCAGCAAGCCCATCCATATCTACATACGCAGAAGCACACCCTTCCTGCCATACAGGACACGATGCCACAATATTGCCATAAGGGTCTACCATCTGCGTTCCACCTGAATAACGACAGACAGAATCACTACCCACGCGATTGACGGCACATACATAGCACTGGTTTTCTATTGCTCTAGCACGCATAAGCGACAGCCATGCCTCCTGCCTGGAGGCCGGCCAATTGGCAACGTATATTATGGCATCGTAAGGTTTGTCGGCCCTGTTGCGCGAAAAGACAGGGAAACGCAGGTCATAACATATCTGCAACAGAAATCTGACGCCGCGAAATTCTGCCACCCCACGTTCCATCCCTGCAGTATAACAATGCTGCTCTCCACCATAGGCAAACAGATGTCGTTTGTCGTAGAAAGTACATTTACCGTCCGGACGGACAAAGCAGAAACGGTTATGGAACAACTTGTCCCCCACCCTGACAGACAAGCTGCCGGCCACGGCGGCATCCAGCTCCGATGCCATCGCTTTCATCCATTCAAGCGAAACACAGGAACCATCCGCCATATCCTCGGCAATGCCTACCGGACTCAAAACAAATCCGGTAGCAAACATTTCAGGCAGAATGTATACATCAGCCTTATCTGACAAACGCATTAGTTCCTCGGCATGTTTTCTGTTCAAATGCGGCTCCGCATTCCTAACATCCATCTGTATCAGATTTATTCTCATCTCACTTGAGTTATTATTCCGTGTAACAGAAATCCCCAACCTGTCACAGGCCGGGGATTGAATTCTTATTGGTAAAGTACTAAGGAGCAAGGGATTAGTTCTTGAAGAAATCCTTTACGGCCTCATTGGGAACCATGCGTTCGTCAAAAGAATAGGTACCAGATGCATTCTTTACCATCTTGATAACCTTTGTGTAGGAACGGCCATCTGTCTTACCTGTCTGCAGAGTAGCCACTGTTTTCTTTGCCATAACTTAATCTAAGTGATTGGTGTGTTGATTACTTGATCTCCTTGTGCACAGTCATTCTCTTCAGAATGGGGTTGTACTTCTTGAGTTCCATACGCTCGGGAGTGTTCTTGCGGTTCTTTGTTGTCACGTAGCGTGATGTTCCGGGCAGACCACTCTCCTTCATCTCGGTGCACTCCAGGATTACCTGGACGCGATTGCCTTTAGCCTTCTTTGCCATGTTTAGTTCCTCCTGAAAATTAACCGATCACACGAATGTTTTTCCAATCACAATAGCCCTGAGCCACAGCATTCTTCAACGCTGCATCCAGACCTACCTTGTTGATATAACGGAGACCGTTGGCACTGATACGCAGACTAATCCAGCATTCCTCCTCAACATAGTAGAACTTCTTGTGGAACAAGTTCACGTCAAATGTACGCTTTGTGCGACGCTTTGAGTGAGACACGTTGTTACCAACCATGGCTCTCTTACCGGTAATTTGACAAATCTTAGACATTTCTAATCTTCCTTTCTTTTGTTACTTTCCAATAACATCTTCCAAACAGGGCACAAAGTTAGTGCCTTTTTACGAATAATGCAAGTGTTTCCATTGAAAAAAGGTCTTTACTTGCTTCTTTTTGAATATGGTATAGTGCAGCATCTATATTTCTGCGCGCGAATACGCCGGTTTGTCCATAGAGCAGAAGTCGCGATCCACGTATTTGAAGCAGCCTGCCATGGCTATCATGGCGGCGTTGTCAGTAGTGTAGCCGAACTTGGGAATATATACCGTCCATCCGTATCTGCTGGCATGGTCGTGGAAAGCCTCACGCAGTCCTGTATTGGCACTGACGCCACCGGCCACGGCAACGTGCCTGATGCCAAGATCCTTTGCCGCCTTACGCAGCTTCTTCATCAGTATGTCGACAATGGTGTATTCGAGCGAGGCAGCCAGATCGGCCTTATTCTTTTCTATGAAATCCGGATCGTCAGCCACCCACTCCCTCAGATTATACAGGAAAGACGTCTTCAGACCTGAGAAAGAATAATCGTAATCCGCTATCTGCGGACGGGCGAATCTGAAGGCCTGCGGGTTGCCCTGACGCGCAAGACGGTCTATTATCGGCCCGCCGGGGTAGCCCATGCCCATCACCTTGGAACACTTGTCTATCGCCTCTCCTGCCGCATCGTCTATGGTCTTTCCTATGATTTCCATGTCGTTATAGGCACGCACCAGAATAATCTGGCTGTTGCCTCCGCTTACAAGCAGACAAAGGAACGGGAAAGGAGGAACGGCATGATTATCGCCCACCTCGCGCACAAAGTGAGCCAGCACATGCCCCTGAAGGTGATTGACCTCTATCATGGGTATGCCAAGACTGGCAGCCAATCCCTTTGCAAAACTTACCCCCACAAGAAGCGAGCCCATAAGTCCGGGACCACGTGTAAAAGCTACGGCAGAGAGTTCTCCGCGCTCCACTCCAGCCTTCTTCAACGCCTGATCCACCACAGGGACAATATTCTGTTGGTGTGCGCGGCTCGCAAGTTCGGGCACCACTCCGCCGTATGCCTCGTGCACGGCCTGGGAAGCAGTGACATTGGACAGCAGGAAACCATCCTTTATTATTGCTGCGCTGGTATCGTCGCAGGAAGATTCTATGCCAAGAATTACCATCGTATCAAAAGTGTTTGTTAGTAAACAAATAGCTGTAATACATACATATACCGCATCAATGTGTCAGTATCTCCACTCCGTGTTCGGTCATCAGATAAGTATGTTCCCACTGTGCGCTTGGCAACTCATCCTCCGTTATTATCTCCCAACCATAAGGATCTTCCTCGTCAACGAATACGCGCCATGTTCCCATGTTTATCATAGGCTCTATGGTGAAAGTCATGCCCGGTACAAGCAGCATGCCAGTTCCCTTGTGTCCGTAGTGTTCCACATCCGGTTCCTCGTGAAAACTACACCCCACTCCATGACCGCACAAATCGCGCACAACGCTGAATCCGTTGGCATGGGCATGCTTCTGTATGGCATTCCCCAGATCGCCAACAAAGACATACGGTTCGGAACATATCCTTTCGCCCACTTTCAGGCATTCCCAGGCAACATCCACCAGACGCTGCCAGGCGGCAGAGGTCTTGCCTATGACAAACATGCGGCTGGCATCGGCATAATACCCGTCAAGTATGGTCGTACAGTCCACATTGACAATGTCGCCCTCTTCCAGAACGACATTCTCCGAAGGAATGCCGTGGCAGACAACTTCATTGACGCTGGTACAGCATGATTTCGGAAAGCCCTCATAGTTGAGCGGAGCCGGAATGCCCCCGTGACCTACGGTAAAGTCGTGCACTATCCTGTTGATGTCCTCGGTGGACATGCCTTCGCGTATGCGTTCCGCCACTTCGTCCAGAACAGCGGTGTTCAACGCCCCGGCGCGCCTTATGCCCTCTATCTGCTCCGGTGTCTTTATCAACTTGCGGCTTGGGCAGAGTTTGCCACGATTCTGGAACTGCAATATGCGCATATCCATTTCCGTAGGATTCTGCCCCGGAATCAGTATCCAGTTTTCTTTTATTTTATTTTTATTTGCCACGTTTTACCTACCTTAGACTACACTTTTTCGTGTACAAAGGTACAAATAAGCCGTTGTAATAAAAAACAAATGCATTGATTCTTTCACAGGAAAATATTATTTCCTTATTTTTGTATCATGTGATACAGTCCGGAACGCTGTAGCCACACACTCCGGAAACCATAAACGTGTAAACATATTCTCATGAAAAACCTACACCAGCTACTCTGTGCCTCGGCCCTGCTGACACCAGCAACATATACTGATGCACAAACCGACGACCCACGTGCCGACGGAAACAGGCATCCTAACGTAATCATCATCCTTGCCGACGACCTCGGGTATGGTGACCTCGGTTGCTACGGAGCCAAGGGAGGAGTAAAGACGCCCAATGTGGACCGTCTGGCCAAAAATGGCATACGCTTTTTCAATTCGCACGCAGCAGCATCCACCAGCACCCCCTCAAGATACTCCATTCTGACAGGCGAATACGCATGGAGGCGCGAAGACACCGGCATCGCCGCCGGCAACGCCAAAATGATAATACGCCCCGAACAATACACCATGGCCGACATGTTCCACAACGCGGGATACACCACCGCAGCCATAGGGAAATGGCATCTGGGGCTGGGAGACCAGACAGGAGAACAGGACTGGAACGCTCCACTGCCGTGCGGTCTGCAGGACATTGGCTTCGATTACCACTACATCATGGCCGCTACAGCAGACCGCGTTCCGTGCGTATTCATAGAAAACGGATTCGTAGCCAACTACGATCCATCCGCTCCCATAGAGGTAAGCTACAAGAGCAACTTCCCCGGAGAACCGACAGGCAGATCCAACCCGGAACTGCTCTACAACCTCAAGCCAAGTCCCAACCACGGTCACGACCAATCCATCGTGAACGGCATATCCCGTATAGGCTTCATGAAAGGAGGCGGCAGGGCATTGTGGAAAGACGAAAATATAGCCGACAGCATAGCATCGCATGCCGTACAATTTATCAGGCAGAACCATGACAATCCCTTCTTCATATACCTATGTACCAATGACATACACGTACCCCGCTTCCCGCACCAGCGTTTCCGCGGCAAGACAACGATGGGCTTCCGTGGCGATGTCATAGCACAGTTTGACTGGACTGTGGGCGAAGTAATCAATACCCTGCATGAACTCGGCATAGAGGACAATACCATCGTTATACTGACAAGTGACAACGGACCTGTGGTTGACGACGGATATGCCGACGAGGCCGTGCAGCTCCTTGGAGACCACAAGCCCACCGGCTCCCTGCGAGGCAACAAATACAGTGCCTTTGAAGGTGGGCCACGAGTGCCCATGATTGTCAGCTGGCCACGCAGGACAAAGCGCGGCAAAGATT
>CAMWRK010000107.1 GCA_947176655.1 uncultured Prevotellaceae bacterium
GCTTGATGTCCGTACCACGTCCGGCCATGTTGGTAGCGATGGTGACTGTTCCGAGTCCGTCTACGCTTCGGCCTGCCTGTGCTACGATGTCAGCTTCCTTCTGATGCAATTTGGCATTGAGCACCTGATGGGGAATCTTACGCATGGACAGCATCTTGGACAGCATCTCGCTTATCTCCACACTGGTTGTGCCTACCAGAGTGGGACGTCCGCTGTTGCGCATACGCTCTATCTCCTCTATCACGGCACGGTACTTCTCACGCTGTGTCTTGTAGACCCTGTCGTTACCATCGGCACGAACCACAGGACGGTTTGTCGGAACCTCCACGACATCGAGTTTGTATATATCCCAGAACTCTCCGGCCTCGGTGACAGCAGTACCTGTCATACCTGAAAGTTTGTGATACATGCGGAAATAGTTCTGCAATGTGATAGTGGCGTATGTCTGCGTGGCAGCCTGCACCTTGACATGCTCTTTGGCCTCGACAGCCTGGTGCAGTCCGTCGCTCCAGCGACGGCCTTCCATGATACGCCCCGTCTGCTCGTCCACAATCTTTATCTCACCGTCCTGTATAACATATTCGTCATTCAGGTTGAACATAGTGTAAGCCTTGAGCAGTTGCTGAAGCGTGTGGACACGCTCACTCTTGACTGCATAGTCCCCGTAGACTTCGTCTTTCTTCTGAATCCGTGTCTCCTCGTCAAGAGACTTGTCTGCCTCTATCTGCGACATCATAGCGGCAATGTCAGGAAGCACAAACAAAGAAGCGTCGTTAACCTGAGATGCCAGCCATTCGTTGCCCTTGTCAGTGAGGTCTACGCTATTCTGCTTCTCGTCGACAACGAAATATAGAGGCTTCACTGCCTCGGGCATGCGTCGGTTGTTGTTCTCCATGTAGATCTCTTCGGTGGAGAGCATACCGGCCTTGATGCCGGGTTCGGACAGGAACTTGATAAGTGCCTTGTTCTTGGGCAACGCCTTGAAACTGCGGAACAGCGAAAGGAAGCCGTCTGCGGTCTTCTGCTTGTCCTTCTCGGCGGTTCCCTCGGCAATAAGTTTCTTGGCATCGGCCAGATACTGAGTCGCCAGATTACGCTGCACACCGACAAGACGCTCCACCAAAGGCTGATACTGTTCATACATCTGGTCATCGCCCTGGGGCACAGGGCCGGATATTATAAGCGGAGTACGTGCATCGTCTATGAGTACAGAGTCCACCTCGTCCACTATGGCGAAGTTATGTTTACGCTGAACCAGGTCGGCAGGATCCTGCGCCATGTTGTCGCGCAGATAGTCGAAGCCGAACTCGTTGTTCGTACCGAAAGTGATGTCGGCCAGATAAGCCTTGCGGCGGCTCTCGCTGTTAGGCTGGTGCTTGTCTATGCAATCGACGCTCAGGCCGTGGAACATGTATATAGGCCCCATCCACTCCGAGTCACGCTTAGCCAGGTAGTCGTTAACCGTAACAACATGCACGCCATTACCCGTCAGGGCGTTAAGGAATACCGGCAATGTGGCTGTCAGAGTCTTACCCTCACCGGTGAACATCTCCGCTATCTTGCCCTGATGCAAGACGGTACCGCCGAAAAGCTGCACATCGAAATGAACCATAGCCCAGACCATGTCATTGCCTCCGGCCACCCAGTGATTGTGATACACGGCAATATCTCCGTCTATATCCACGAAATCGTGCTTTGTGGCCAGTTCACGGTCAAAGTCTGTCGCCGTCACCCTGATGTCGGTATTGTTCGTGAAACGCTCGGCGGTGCTCTTGACTATGGCGAATACTTCTGCACGAACCTCGTCCAAGGCTGCCTCGAGAGCCTCCAATACCTCCTTTTCAAGTTTGTCAATCTGATGGAACAGCGGTGCACGATCCTGTATTTCCGTCTGAGGTATACGCGCTTTGATTTCAGCTATCCGCTCACGCTGCGCAGCTACCTTGTCAGCTATATACTTACGGATTTCCTGCACACGCTGACGCAACTGATCGTCACTCATAGCCTGGACGGTCGGATAAGCGTCCAGCACAGCCTGCACCATAGGACGGTAGGCTTTGAGATCCCGGGACTTCTTGTCACCGAATAGTTTAACTAAGAAATTTGCTATATTCATTGATCTATCGTTTTTTCGTTCTACTTGTTTACCACTAATCCTCTGTTTCGCATACCGGCAACCCCGTCATCCCTCACGGCAGAGCACACCGGAGAGGAGGTTGCCCGCATCCGTTAGGCGAGCGTATACGCAACACCTTGGCCACCGTCGGAGCGACATGATCTATACTGACAGGAGTGTCAATCTTGCCGGCACAGAACCCGGAACCCATGAAAAACAACGGAAATGCAGTATAACTTTCTCTGGAAATGTTCTGTTTCCCTGTATTGTTCACACTTGAAAGCGACCATCCCGGAGCTATCTGCACAAGAATGTCTCCGGAACGACGCGGATTATAGGCATTGCGCAACTTTGATATGCCGGGAGTCCATGCACCGAGAGAAAGACGCTGGCTGGTATATACATCCTTGACACCAGCCAACTGGATAATGAACGCGGAGCTCATTTCAAGCAATTCCGTAAGATTGACATTACGCTGCTCAATCAGCTTGAGATTAAGGTATATTTCATTATCCATGCTGCTTTCCACCCACTGCCCCTGTCCGTACACGGCAATGAGATACATATTCAGCAGAGCCTCAGCACGGCTCATGTCAAACGTTCCTGTCGGAATGCGGTAACGGGATATGTCCGCCGTTACCGGTTCGTCGCTGTATCCGGTGCCGGTGACGACAAAAAGGACATTGCCACGTCCCACACGCTTCTCCACATCGTCCATCAACTGACCAAGAGCATTGTCCAGACGCACATAGGTATCCTGAAGTTCCATGGGACACTCGGATACCGAGCAACGGTCATAATTGCCGGCATAGTAGGTAATGGAAATCATGTCGGTAACCGCATCAAGCCCCATGCCTGCCGAGGCGATGCAATGACTGGCAAAACGGTTCACCTCCTCGTTAATGAGTCCGCTGGTCTTAAATTCGCGATATGCGCTGCTGCCCTTGAATTTGTGGGAAAAAGGACTTTTAAGGCCTCCGGAAATAAAGTAGCTGAAATTGCCTACCACTTCATTGGAGGGTGTCCAAACAGCATCGCCGATACGCTGCGGCAACGAATTGAATCTGCTGTATGCCAGTGCCCAGGATGGGAACTCGCCATAATATGATGAAGAACACCACTGCCCGGTCAGGTCATTCAGCCAAAAGCACGCGTCTGCCGCATGACCGGCAGAAAGGATGGCGGCATCACGGAAAGGAGAGACGCTCAGAACGATTCCCTTCCCCTCTGTGGCTACCTTCAACTCGTCTCCGATGGTTGACACGCTCAGATAGAGCGGCGAGGAACACTCCGCCGTAAGATGTCCGGCATACCCCTTGTCATCAACACAATATATCGGTCGGAGGCTCTGACGGTCAAGCCATTGTTCGGATGGAATGCCGTTATCGTATGGGGAGGCTCCGCTATGCAGACACGCTGTGGCACTTGCACGGTCCGGACGTGCAAACGGATATTCAGCCTGAGTATACATACTCCCATCCTGCATGAGGCGACGGAAACCACGCTCGCCATACAAAGGAGAGAATGCCTCCATATAGTCGGTTCTCAGCTGGTCTATCATGACATTGACCACCAGACGCGGCAACGCCGGCGCGGTCTGTGCCTCGGCACCGCAGAAAGACAGCAGCACCGCCAAAGGGACAACCCAACCGGAAAGATGCAGGCCAGAATCTGCATTGCCCCATGCAAAATTCCGCGTGCCATTTCCAAATGCAGCAAGAAATCTGTATGTAGAACTACGTTTCATTTTGTCTTACCTGTTTTCCTGTGCTTCCTGTTTTTTCCAGACTTCGTCATTGCCGTCCTGCCTCCGCCCGTATATCTGTAATGCAAAAGATATGACACCTGACGGACAAGCAATGTGGCCAGAAGCGGAACAACAAGCATGCCCATCTGTTGTGGCATCCATGGAATGAACAGTAGGAACAGAGCCAGCCATACCGCCATAAAATGATGCCATAATGTACGACGGCCATTCCATGCGGCCTTTACAACGAACGGCAAGGCAACCAGCGGTAACGGATTGAGCACGGCAACCAGCCAGTTGCTGTCCAACGTAGGATGCGCCGAGAAAAGAAACACAAAAAGTATCAGACTACCAGCCAAACCATGCGCAAGCATCAGCACGACATCCAGAAGCCAGAACATTCTGCGACTGAAATGCTCGGCACACAGAACCAGCAGACCTGCTCCGAAAAACAGCCAACCGAGTTCTGACGGAGACAACGGGAACTCACCACCTTTATGTACCTTGACAGAAGAGGGTTCAACAATATCATAGGTTTTCCTTACCAAACGACGGGTATCCTTAAACTCTTTCCGCACAACCGCCCCTGACAGAGCCTTGGAATAATATTCGGGAATAAAACATGTAGCCTTTGGAGCCAACAACGTATCAACGTCACTTCCCAGCAAAAGATCCTCACCGTCCTGTACCCACTGATAAGAAACCGTATACTCGTGCATCATCTGCCTGTACGTGCGGCTTCCGTTCTCCCATGAATAGACAATGGTGCCGTCCACGCAATCGTCTATGCAGTCCATCACACGGGTAGTGCAGTTATTGGTAAGATAATTATAACGATACACACGGTTTTCCTTTCGGATATTATGCATCAGATAGTCCCTGACCTTGAGCGATTCTCCATCATGCAAGTCAAGTACCTGTGCCGTCACGCGGCTGCCCCGCTCTCCATACTCCCGGACAAAATCAGCATAAGGCACAGCCATACACATGTAATCAGTCTGTCCAAGCACGAATCTCCACACAAAATGTTTTGAGTTGAAATCGAAGATGCCGTAATTGAATACCAGATCCGTACCGTTCTCTTCATCCTGTACACGGATGGCAGTATGGCCATACAGAGAATAGACCTCTTGTCCCGGGGAGCATGTCAGCACACTGACCTCTATCTTCCCGGATTCTTCCGCCGACAGAGCACACAAAGTACCGAAGACGAACAAAAAGAAACTCACTATACGATTCATTCAGGCGCAAAGTTAACAAAAATAAATGGCATTCAGTCGCCTGTATATTAAAATATATATAAAATAGGTGTAGCCATACCGAATATGAAGAACCGCCCTTGTGTGTTTGAAAGATTTATCATACCTTTGCATACACACAAAACTATATATAGACCATTGAACCACATTAGACTTCGCCTAACCTACCGCTTTATAATCGCGACAGCCGTGATTTTTTTTACCACCTCAGCATACTCGCAAAACGGAGGCAGCAAATCTTCCTATTCACGTTTCGGACTCGGTCTCCTCAACGACCAGTCCCAAAGTTGGAACCGCGCCATGGGAGGAGTCGGCGTAGCCCTTCCTTCCGGCAGCAAGCTCAACAACATGAACCCTGCTTCATACGCATATCTTGACTCGCTGAGCTTTATTCTTGATGCTGGAATGTCAGGCAATTTCGGACAAATGACCCAAAACGGGAACAGCAAGAATGTCAACAGTGCCAGTTTCGATTACATAACTTTCGGTTTCAGACTACGCAAGGGAATTGGCATGTCCGTAGGTTTCAGACCGTACAGCACAATAGGATACAACTATACGTCCACAAGCCCAGAAGCATACAGAGATGAGAATACTGGAGCGATAATACGTAACACGACATCCTATCAGGGTGACGGAGGGTTGCGCCAGGTTTTTGCAGGACTGGGTTGGAAACCGTTCACCAATTTCGCTATAGGAACGAACGTCAGCATATTATGGGGAGGCTATACACATGCCATGTTGCAAAGTTTTACCGTCGGGAACAGCAGCAGTTCCAGTTTCGACAGTTTTAATTTCATACAGAATGCCAGCGTCCTGACGTACAAATTAGATTTCGGAGCACAATATGCTTTCCGCGTCAGCACCAAAGACTGGCTTACATTGGGTGCTGCTGTGGGGCTGGGACACAAGTTCGACGGCGAGGCATTCCTGTACAGATTTATGACCACAGGCGATACTCTTCGTGTGAACGGAGAGAAAGACGGACTCGACATTCCCATGACATACGCAGCAGGAATAGCGTGGCAACACAAGAACAATCTCGTTGTATCGGCAGACGCTCACTATCAGGAATGGGGAAGTTGCCGCATTCCGACTATGGTAATTAGCGACAACGAGGTTACATACCCCAGCACAAACAAAATATATAAGAACAATTTCATGCTCAAGGCCGGTGTAGAATACACCCCGGATCCGTTTGCCATAGGCAAATATTACAAACACATCAAATACCGCATGGGCGTATCATACAGCAGCCCTTACATGAATATTCCACAAGGAGAGGGCATCAAGTCCACCACCCATGACGGACCATGCGAGCTTGGTGTCAGTCTCGGACTGGGGCTGCCGATAAGCAATCCGTACAACAGCCGCTCCACGGTCAATATCGGTTTCCAATGGCTCCGCCGCTCATCTGCCGTATCGACTTTGATAACAGAAAACTATTTGGTACTGAACCTGGGCATTACATTTAATGAACGCTGGTTCATGAAATATAAGATCCAATAATCCCGAAATGGATCCTGACAGTTTCAAACGGCATAAAAAATCAATGCGCATCTCATCCATCTACGGGATGGGATGTTTCTTCGTACTATTATGTACCATGGCTTGTTCGCCAGAAGTACGACACAATGATACGGCCGTCAGTTCTCAGGATTCGTTCCCTTTCATGCACAGCATCGGAATAAGCACTCTGATTTCAGACTCCGGAATAATACGCTACCATCTTGTGGCAGAGGAATGGGACATACACACGCCGGAGAATCAGGCTGCAACCTGGAAATTCAACAAGGGACTGCTGATGCTGCGACTGGACGAAGACATGAACGTAGACCTTTATGTCCAGTCTGACACGGCATATCTGCACCGTCAGCAGATTTGGGAACTCCGGGGGAGAGTACGCATACGCAATGTGCAGGGCACGAAATTCAATACGGAAGAGCTGTTCTGGAATCTTAACAAACACGAGATGTGGAACCACAGTCACATGACCATCATCACACCCGAGCGCACGCTTGAGGGTACGGAATTCCGCAGCAACGAACAGATGACACGCTATTCTGTAACGAACTCCAGCGGGGACTTCCCTGTATCGGATGCAGAGG
>CAMWRK010000108.1 GCA_947176655.1 uncultured Prevotellaceae bacterium
GTGGTGTACAATCTGCTGAAAGTACGTGGAATGAAAATCAACGCGGCCAAAGAAATACTATCCAAAAACAAAAAGGCGGCAGGAGACACATCTGCAATAATAGACGAGTTGCAAAGCCTGCGCAAGGAACTTCTGGCACTGCGCAAGGAGCTCAACGATCTCATGTGAGATACAGTACTGCGCGCGGCATTGTTCTAACTCGTACGCACCACTTTTTCTACTTCCGGCAACTTCTTCAAATCTGCGATGACAGTCTTCAAATCCTGTATGTCATGCACGGCCATGTCAATGTCAGCCTCGAAGATACCGTCCATGGTACGGACGTTGAGCGAGGAGATATTGAGCTTCATCTGCCTGGACAGAATTTCTGTCATACGCAGAAGCACACCCGGACGGTCTATTCCGTCGACATGCAATGACACGGGGAAATACAACTGTCTGTGCATGTCCCATATAGCGGCCAGAATATTATTGCCTTTTACAGCCTTGAGCGGCGACATCAGAGAGCACTGCCGCTTGTGTACGGTGATTGTCCCGTCTTCATCCCGGAATGCCAGGACATCGTCACCAGGAATCGGGTGACAATGGCCACATATTATACATTCCGGTATTGTCTCTTCGTTAAGCACTATCTGTTTCCGGCTGTCGGCAAGAGGAATATTCCTATCCTTGTGCGCCGGCAATGCAGCAGCCTCAGTCTCGATCGGCGACACAGACTTTTTCTCCTGCATGCCGACTGCGCTCCTATCAGTCTTTCCGTCCTTAAAGAACGGTATGAGGCGACGCAGACGCCTCCCGATGGACTTATCCTTAAGATGTCTGATGTCCTCCTCGCCCGGAGCTATGGCATGGGTGGCAATCTGCTGGTAGAGCTGTTCGCGCGTCTCCACACGATGAAAGTTGCACAAACGGTCAAGCACCGTGCCATCCATATAGAATCCGTTCCGGCTCAGGAAGTTTGCTAGCATCTCCTCCCCGTCTTTCTGCTGCTGGCGGCACTGACGTCGCAGTATCGCCTGCAACTTCGTCTTGGCCTTGGCCGTGGTGGCATAGTTGAGCCAGTCGCGCGTAACCTGTACGTTGCGGCCTGTAAGCACCTCCACCTGGTCTCCGCTCTCCAGATGGTGCGACATAGGAACAAGATGGTGGTTGACCTTGGCACCGATGCAGTGTGTACCTAAAGCCGTATGTACGCTGAAAGCGAAATCCAGAACGGTACAGCCTGCCGGCATGGTCTTGAACTCGCCTTTTGGTGTCACCACGAATATCTCGCTGGCATAAAGATTCAGCTTTATCGCATCAAGGAAATCCATGGCATTGGGTTGCGGGTCGTCCAGAATCTCCTTGATAGTAGACAGCCACTTGTCCAATTCGTTCTCGCTGTCCAGCTGCGTCTTGCTGCCATCCTTGTACTTCCAGTGTGCGGCAAAACCCTGCTCGGCAATATCATCCATACGCCTGGAACGAATCTGTAGTTCTATCCACCGTCCGGTCTTGCTCATAAGGGTAGTCTGCAGAGCCTGATAGCCATTTGCCTTGGGATGCGAGAGCCAGTCGCGCAGACGTTCCGGGTGCGGTCTGTATATATTGGTCGCGATGGCGTATATCCTCCAGCATTCGGTTATCTCGTTCTCGCTTTGTCCGTCACCGTCGAAGATGATACGTGCGGCCAGGATGTCATATATCTCGTCCAGCGTCACCTTTTTGTTCTGCATCTTGCACCATATACTATAAGGGGACTTGATACGTGCCTTGATTTCATATTTCAGTCCAGTCCGGTCAAGACGTTCGCGTATCGGCGCGGTAAACTCATCGAAAACATCCTGCAGATGGCCGCTTACCTCGGAAAGACGTTCACTGATTACTGCATACTGTTCTGGCTGTTCATAGCGAAACGACAAATCCTCAAGCTCCTCCTTTATCTTGTTAAGTCCAAGCCTGTTGGCCAAAGGTGCATAGATATAGAGCGTCTCCCCCGTTATCTTATAACGTTTGGCCGGCAACTGACTGCCGAGTGTGCGCATATTGTGAAGCCGGTCGCTGATTTTTATAAGGATGACACGAATATCGTCACTCATCGTCAGCAGGAGTTTTTTGAAAGTCTCAGCCTGCGCCGATGCCTGATTACCAAAGATGCCGCCGCTGATTTTCGTCACCCCATCCACTATCCGGGCTATCTTCTGGCCGAAGATATTTTCTATATCCTCCACCGTATAATCCGTGTCCTCCACGACATCGTGCAGAAGTGCGGAACAGATGCTGGTACTGCCGAGACCTATCTCGCCGCACACTATCTGAGCTACGGCAAGAGGGTGCATGATGTATGGTTCGCCGGACAGACGGCGGACGCCGCTGTGCGCCTGACAGGCGAATTTGAAAGCCCGCTCTATAACGTCTACCTTCTTGCGGTGCGGAGATGCCAGATACGTGTCTATCAGACGCCGGTAGGCATCCTGTATCATCCTTTCGTCTTCCATAAACGACCGATATTACCTCACACGCAGTTTTTGGCCAATATTTATCATACTGCCCTTCAGCTTGTTCAATGATTTTAATTTGTCTACCGTTGTTCCATGCTTTTGAGCTATGCCGCCCAGCGTGTCGCCCTTACGGACTGTCACCGTCACCGCTTGCTGACGGTTCTTGCTTTTCTGCACTACAGGCACGTCCTTTACATCCACCACCGGACGGCGGCGCGAAAGTTCCTGGAGGCGGTGCGTGTACACGCTGTCACCCTTTTCGAGAAACATATTTATGGCGTCCATAGGCAGGCGCAAAGTACATGGATGCGTGTTGCCGGGAATGCGCGAGGTGCGGTACTGCGGATTAAGCGCCTGCAACTCTTCCATGGAAATATTACACAGCTCGCTTATCTGCTCCATGTACACATCCCTGCTGACAACGACTGTATCCGTGCCCATGGGCAGACGTGTAGAGGCGGGGCAGATGTTGTGTTCGCAATAATAATTCATCACATAGTTTGCCGCGATAAAAGCAGGAACATACCCTCGGGTCTCAGCCGGCAGATACGGGTATATCTTCCAATAGTCACGCTCGCCTCCGGCACGCTTTATGGCTTTGCTGACATTGCCGGGGCCGCAGTTGTAAGATGCGACAACCAGCGTCCAGTCGCCGAATATCTCATAAAGCCCCTTGAGCATACGGGCCGCCGCATAACTGGCCTTCACCGGGTCTCGACGTTCGTCCACCAAGCTGTTTATCTCAAGTTCGTAGCGTTTGCCTGTAGTCGGCATGAACTGCCACAGGCCACCTGCGCCAGCCTTGCTTGTGGCGCATGGATTCAGCGCGCTTTCTATAACAGGCAGATATTTCAGTTCCACAGGAAGCTGGTATGCTTCCAGCGCATCCTCAAATATAGGATTGTAGAAATTGCTTGCCGCCAGCATCATGGCAACGCCACGGCGCAAACGCCCTGTGTACTGGTCTATGAATTTGCGGACAACGGCATTGTACGGCATCTCCACCACGTTAGGCAGATTTTGCAAACGTCTGATGTAGATGTCCGGAGTATAGGCTATATCCTCTCCTGTGCTGTTGCAGGCAGTACTGTCATAGGCCAGATAAGTGCGTGTATACCACTGACGCATCAAGCTGTCTGTCTCCTCCACCAGCATGCCCTCGGGCAGGCCCACCGCCTCCTCCTTGCCGAGGCTTTCATCATAGACGGTGATGGTATGCTGAGCATGTACGCACAGCGACATTAAAGACAGCGATAAAGATATGAGATATTTTTTCATAATCAGGGTTATCGTTTAATAATTCAGTTGCAGTGTTATTCCGAGGCTTGCTCCCTGATACCCGGCAGTGCCGGACAATCCAGACGTTATCATCTGCGGAACTACAGTAAGAGAGAGGTCTTCGCTGATGTCAAAGGTACTGAGCTCTGCATCGACATAAGCATCCAGTATGCTAAGTACATAGACCCCCATAATACAAAAGATGCTCAGGTCACGGTAACGTCTATAGAAGTTCTTTTTCCTCTTGAATATCGCCTTGAAATGCTCTTCGCGCCCTGCTATGTTGTAGCCCAGCGGCAACATCTCCAGATGACTGTTCGTTGTGGGGTCGTTGTCCATGATATCCTGATAGGCCTGCGAATAGTCGCGCAACATCTGTGCATTCCAGCTCACAGCATACACACAGCCGACGACACCTCCGTAGACGATAGGCAGCTTCCAGTACTTGCGGTTGTATATCTGTCCGCCTCCAGGAAACACCATGCCAAGCCACATGGCTCGTATCGGATCCGGTTTCCAGTCATTGAAACGCGACAGCCTCAACGTATCGCCGACAACAGCATGCAACGAATCCGCATATACCACCGTCGCCGAGTCCGGCAGTATGCCGTCGCGCTTCTGCAATGATCTCGGCATGGAATGCTCCGTGGAGTCCGCCGCGCATGCCAGCCCGGCCACAATAACAACGTTCCGCCCGAAAAGCAGCAAAACAACGGACGCCAACAGGACAAGAAGCCTATATGGTCGCGTGCCTCTCACTTCTGTCTGTCCAAGATTTCGATGATTCTCTCCATCTCCTTTTCATTGGCAAAGGGAATGACAATCTTGCCTTTGCCCTTGTCCGAACACGTAAG
Source organism: uncultured Prevotellaceae bacterium (assembly GCA_947176655.1). Taxonomy (GTDB): domain Bacteria; phylum Bacteroidota; class Bacteroidia; order Bacteroidales; family Bacteroidaceae; genus Physcousia. Next base: position 4,613 of record CAMWRK010000108.1, read on the forward strand.
TTGCACCTTTGTGCCGAAGAAGCCCGACAGACTGTCCCTGAGAATATTGTACTCCTCGCTCAGCTTCGCTCCACCTGACTTCAGACGCTGTCCTCCGGTCATCCTGACGGAACCTCCTTCAGAGAGTTCCCTTACCATGTCCTCCACCTTGTGCACGCTCAGTCCATGCTCCACAATCTCGTTGTAAGCACGTATCTGCAACTTTGGATCGTCTATGGCAAGCAAAGCACGCGCATGCCCCATCTCCAGACGGCGGTCTTTCAGCCCCATCTGTATGGTAGCAGGAAGTTTCAGCAGCCGGAGATAGTTGGTAATGGTGCTGCGGTTCTTTCCGACACGTTCCGAGAGGCGTTCCTGTGTCAGATTGTACTGTTCCAGAAGGTGCTGATAGGCCAGGGCTATTTCCAAGGCGTTCAAATCCTCGCGCTGGATGTTCTCGATGAGAGCCATCTCCATCATGTTCTCGTCGTCCACAGTGCGCACATAGGCCGGAATGGCTGTCAGGCCGGCCATCTGGCTGGCACGCCAACGGCGTTCACCGGCAATGATGAGGTATGTACCATCGCCTTGGTCGCGCAGGGTTATGGGCTGTACGATGCCCAGCTCGCGTATGCTGTCGGCCAGTTCTTGCAAAGCCTCTGGGGCAAAGTCCCTGCGAGGCTGGTTGGGGTTTGGCATTATTTTGCCCACAGGTATCTCGTTGATGCTGCCCGAACCGGCGGTGTTTACCTTGTCGGTACTTATGAGCGCATCCAGCCCCCGACCGAGAGCTGCATATTTCTTCTTTGCTACCATCAGTTATGTTTTTCGTTTTTCTCTATGATTTCCTGAGCCAACGAAAGGTGATTGCGTGCTCCGGTAGAGTCCACGTCGTAGTGCAACACCGGCAGACCATGGCTCGGAGCCTCGGACAACTTGACATTGCGCTGTATGACGGTGCGGAACACAAGTTCGCGGAAATGCCGTTTGACTTCATCGTATATCTGGTTTGCCAGACGCAGACGGCTGTCGTACATAGTCAGGAGGAAACCCTCTATCTCCAACTCAGGATTCAATTTGGACTTGATAATCTTGATTGTATTCAGCAACTTGCTTATGCCCTCAAGAGCGAAATACTCGCATTGTACAGGTATGATGACACTGTTGGCAGCCGTAAGGGCATTCACTGTTATCAGGCCGAGGGATGGGCTGCAGTCTATCAGGACATAATCATAATCTTTGACAACCGGAGAGATCATGTCCAGAAGTATGCGCTCACGGTTGCTCCTGTTCAGCATCTCTATCTCTGCTCCCACCAAATCTATGTGGCTCGGAATTATGTCAAGATTCTCCACATCGGTAGTATAGATAGCTTCGCGGACATCCACTCCGTCTATAAGACAGTTGTAGATGGTACAGTCCACCTGTGTGCTGTCCACTCCCAGACCACTGGAAGCATTCGCCTGCGGGTCGGCATCTATCAGAAGAACCTTTTTCTCAAGGGCAGCCAAAGAGGCCGCCAGATTCATGCTGGTGGTCGTCTTTCCCACGCCGCCCTTTTGGTTGGCCAAAGCAATTATCTTACTCATTTGCTTCTTAATGATGATATGTTTCACGTACAAAGATAAGTAAAACCAAGGGAAATACAAAACAAAACTTGCGCTAATATCCGAAAAGCCGTACCTTTGCCGCCAAATTGAGAGTAAAGCATGACACAGAACGGAAAAAGGCTGATTCTCGTCACCAACGATGACGGCTACATGGCTCAGGGCATAGGGTTCCTTGCGGGTATAATGGAGAGAATGGGAGAAACGGTAGTGGTTGCGCCGGACAGCGCACGCAGCGGTGCGGCATGCGGCATCACCTCCACGTGCCCAGTCAGCGTGAGAACTATATCCAACAATGTCTATGCCTGTTCGGGCACTCCTACCGACTGCGTCAAAATTGCGCTTGAAAAGATACTGCCACGCCGCCCAGACCTCGTCGTAAGCGGTGTAAATCACGGCGACAACGCATCGGTATCGCTACACTACAGCGGCACTGTCGGTGCCGCGCTCGAAGCCTGCATGAAAAGAGTGCCGGCCATAGCGTACAGCCTGAGGACACGAAACAAGGAGTGCGATTTCAGACCTTACGCTGAAGCCATTGAGGAATGGGCATCACGGGTGCTGATTGAAGGACTGCCGGACGGAACATGTCTGAACATCAACTTCCCCGAAGTCGAAAAACTGTCAGGCACATGCATCTGCCGCATGGCTCGCGGAACATGGCACACGGAATGGCAGGATGCCGGCATAGACAAGGAAGGAAAAAATCTTTACACCCTTACCGGCACGTTCATCAACCTTGAGCCGGAAGCCTCGGACACAGACTATTGGGCATTGGATCACGGCATGGCTGCCGTCACGCCAGTGTCTCTGGACGTCACAGACTACACGCTGCTGGACAGGCTCATTGCCGGAGGAGATGCGAAACACCAAATGCTGGACAACAATCATGCTTTCATTCGTCCGCACAGCATGTTCGTATAACTCAATAACAAACTATGATATAGACAGATACAAACATGGCAGCA
>CAMWRK010000109.1 GCA_947176655.1 uncultured Prevotellaceae bacterium
TTCTTGCCTCCTGTGACACATTCCGGCCTGAGGCTATGGAACAGTTGCGCGTATTGGGTGAACATGTCGGTGTCCCGTTTTACGTAGAAGAGGGTGCGACAGATCCGGTCCGGGTGGCTTTGAACGCTATCCGCGAGGCCAAGGCCAAGGCTCATGACGTAGTCATTGTTGATACCGCAGGTCGTCTGGCCATCGACGAGGAACTGATGCAGCAGATTTCCGACATCAAGGATGCTGTCAATCCACATGAGATACTCTTTGTCGTGGATGCCATGACGGGTCAGGACGCGGTCAACACGGCAAAGGAGTTCAACGAACGTCTGGATTATACCGGTGTCATTCTCACCAAACTGGACGGTGATACCCGCGGCGGTGCCGCTCTCTCCATCCGAACCGTTGTCAACAAGCCCATAAAGTTTGTGGGTACCGGCGAGAAGATGGAGGCGATAGACGCTTTCCACCCGGCACGTATGGCCGACCGCATTCTTGGCATGGGCGATATTGTTTCTCTCGTGGAGCGTGCGCAGGAACAATACGATGAGGCTGAGGCAAGGAAACTGGAGGCCAAGATACGCAAGAACAAGTTTGACTTCTCTGACTTCTACAACCAGATTCAGCAAATCAAGAAGATGGGCAACCTTAAGGATCTTGCCAGCATGATTCCTGGTGTGGGCAAGGCACTTAAGGATGTGGACATAGACGACAACGCATTCAAGAGCATAGAGGCCATCATACTGAGTATGACGCCATACGAGCGCGAGCATCCCGAGTGCCTCAACACTTCGCGCCGCCAGCGCATTGCACGCGGTGCCGGTGTCGATGTGCCACAGGTCAACCGTCTCATCAAGCAGTTTGACCAGACGCGTAAGATGATGAAGATGATGACCGACAAGTCCAAGATGGCACAAATGGCTTCCATGATGAAGGGCAGAATGTAGCCTGACAGGTGCTGAGTGTAGTATGTATGTTTTTCGTTTTTGAGACAATCTTATGCAGATTATAGACGGTAAGGCCACTGCAGCCGCTATCAAGGCAGAAATAAGAAATGATGTCGAGGCTATTCTTGCCTCCGGAGGGCGTGCTCCGCATCTTGCCGCCGTATTGGTAGGCCACGACGGAGGCAGCGAAACATACGTCCGCAACAAGGTTCTTGCCTGCGAGGCCTGTGGTTTCCGCAGCACTCTGCTGCGTTTCGAGAATAACATTACCGAGGAGGAGCTCCTTGCTGTTGTACAGGAACTTAACGCCGATGATACGGTGGACGGTTTCATTGTCCAGCTGCCATTGCCGGGACACATTGACGAACAGAAGGTTACGGAAGCCATCTTGCCGGAAAAGGATGTGGATGGCTTCCACCCCGTCAACGTCGGACGCATGGCCATTGGTCTGCCGGCTTTCATTTCGGCGACACCGCTTGGCATACTTACGTTGTTGCAGCGTTACGGCATAGAGACGCGTGGACGCAATGTTGTCATATTGGGCCGTTCCAATATTGTAGGCAAGCCCATGGCGGCACTGATGATGCAGAAGCAGTACGGCGATGCCACTGTCACTGTGCTTCATTCACATTCCGGCAATATTGCAGATGAATGTCGCCGTGCGGACATTCTTATCGCGGCCATAGGAAGCCCTGCTTTTGTCACTGCCGATATGGTAAAGCCGGGAGCAGTTGTTATAGATGTTGGTACCACCCGTGTGCCTGATGCCTCACGCTCCGGCGGCTTCCGTCTTCAGGGCGATGTGGACTTCCAGACCGTTTCCCCTATCTGTTCCGCCATCACTCCGGTTCCTGGAGGCGTGGGACCGATGACCATCTGTATGCTTATGCTGAATACGCTCCTGGCATACCGTCGAAGAGCGAAGTCTTTGTCATGATATTTCTGTATACCCTCAGCCATCCCCATGGTGGCTGAATTTTTCAGATATCTTCATTCAATCCGGATTCAACCGCAACAGTAATAATATCTTTTTTCATCGGTTCGTTTTTGTTATTGACTGAGGTTGTCTTTAATGACCGTTATTATATGTATGGGCAATATGGTTAAGTCTGACATTGGTAAAAAACAGCCATCTGTCGAAAAAAAAACGGCATACCTTTGGAGGAATCGGCAAAAAGCTATATCTTTGCACTCGCTTTGAGACAGCAAGACTGAATGCTTTCAAAGTACATCAATCAAGATGGTGACTATAGTTCAGTTGGTTAGAGCGTCAGATTGTGGTTCTGAATGTCGTGGGTTCGAATCCCACTAGTCACCCTCCCTCCCTCCGAGCCCCTTGTTAAGCCTCATGGCTTGCAAGGGGCTCATTTCGTGTGCGGCATTGATGTGCTCTGAGCCCGAAATATAGTCAGAGTTGGGCGTATCTCGGCTCAGTAGAAAATCAGTTGGGGATAGCACCCGTGTTCTGTTGAAAAAATATTACAAGTTAGCGTCGTTACAGACATGATTTGGACGATACCTTTAGCCCAAATGTTGATTTTGGGTGTTGGACAGAAGGAGATTTGGCAGGCTATGTAGAATACCAATGGGAAACGTTTCTCACGTCAATCGCGTCGCCTCACTCATATGTTGTTGTATTACAGTATGTTGCTATAGTATACCAACATACTGTACTGACACATAAAGACGCATCATGGCTTCCCGTGTCCGGCATTTTGCGTACCCCCAAAAAAGACACCGCGGTCTTCGGGTCGAAAGACCGTGGTCTTAAGCGCGAAGACCGATGGTCTTAACGCTTAAGACCACGATGTCTAAACCTCGACATCACGACGCCTCGTTTGGGACACCGCAAAGACGCACTTCGAGGACCGGTTCTGCCCCTATATGGATGCTCGATAGCATATTGAAATATTATTACAAAGGTTCCCCGCACTCGATCTTTCCGCTCGCCCGCTCATACGTCCCTCGCCGATTTGCTACTGAGCCCGTATCTCCGCAGAGGATGTGAAAATGATGTAACGTGAATCCGTCGAACTAACGTTACATTAAGGCAGCCAACATAATATGTGTAATTTTGTTGGCTAATTTCTGAAATAAGGTTTATAGACTTTATGACAAGATAGATAATATAGCAGAGACAATGGACGGCATTATGTTTTTTTTTGCTAACTTTGCGGGCGGTTAGTTATTAATTATGTAATGTCTAATTTAGAGAGAATACGAGTATGAAGTTTATTAGCAGTTACATTTTTCGTGCGCTGTGTTCGTTGCTTATCGGTTTGCTCCTGTTGGTCAATGCACAGCAGATGCCGGCTCTCATGGTACGTCTCATAGGGCTGTTGTTCCTGTTGCCAGGGACGTTCGGTGTGATGGTATATCTGTATGGACGTTTCAGCAGTCAGGCCATTGTGCGCCCATCATTCCCCTTGATGTCAATAGGCAGCATAATGTTGGGCGCATATCTGGAGGTCTATCCGGATGATTTCGTGACTTACTTGGTATTCCTTATGGGTTTCCTCCTTCTTCTGGCTGGTGTCAACCAGCTTCTGTCTATGGTGGTAAACCGCACAGTGTCCCCATTCTCATGGTTGCTGATGTTCCTGCCGCTGGTGCTGATAGGCATAGGCGCCTACTGCCTTACACACACCGACGAGGCCGCCGAGACGCTCTTCAAGATTCTGGGTGCAACGTGTGTATACTATGGCTTGAGCGATATGTTCCTGGCTTTGCGTACGAAGCATTACCTGAGAATATACGAGCGCGAACGTAAGAAGGCGGAGGAGGCTGAGCGCAGGGCGCGCGAGGCAGAGTATGTCGATTTTGAGGTGATAAATACCAACGAACAGAAGTAGCGCACATAGCTCTGCGTTATGGTCTTCTTATTTTGTATATGAACAGATTTTGCATTGTCCTTCTGCTTCTGTGTGCTTTCGCTGCAGGTGCAAGGGGGGATTTTCCCAAGGGTTACTATGATAGGGCAAACGGTAAGCGCAAGGCGGAACTGAAAGCCTCTCTACATGATATTATCCGTACCGCAAGCGTGCTGGGATATGGCTCCGGATCCGGAAAGACGTGGAGCGGTTTTTATGTTACAGACCGCACGGCGGACAATTACTGTGTAGACAGGTACAGCCCCAATAAGCGTCAGTTCACTTCCGCCGGTACTCCTCCAGCCGGCATGAACATTGAGCACTCGTTTGCCAAGAGCTGGTGGGGCGGCACTCAGGTGCAGGCTTATTTCGACCTGTTCAATCTTATGCCGAGCGACAGCGAGGCCAATTCCAGGAAAAGCAACTACGCTATGGGCGAGGTGGTCAGCGTCAGTCACGACAACGGGAGCATTAGGATAGGGAAATGCCGCGAGGTGACCAACAATGTGTGGGAGCCGGAGGACAGATGGAAAGGCGATTTCGCCCGTACATACATGTATATGGTCACGTGTTACAGCGACCTTACCTGGCGGAGCAACGGCCTTGACCAGCTGGAAAATAACGAATGGCCCACGTTCAACGACTGGACCATGGACATGGTGTTGCGCTGGTCGCGCCAGGATCCTGTCGACGAGATAGAGCTGGCACGCAACGAGGCTGTCTATGGCATACAGGGCAACCGCAACCCTTTTGTGGACTTTCCCAACCTGTGTGAATATGTCTGGGGCGACAGCGTGGACTATGACTTCAAAGTGGACGGTTCCGCTACAGTGGCTCCGGCGGACGAGGTTGTTTTGTTCGGGGAGGAGCTGACATCTGGGCTGGGAGCCTTTGCCGATGTCAAGGCCGACGGAACTCCTGGCAGTATATGGCGTAGTGACAGCAGGTACGGAGCCGTGGCCAATGCTTACAGTCTTGGCAAGGTGGCCGACAATTACCTGGTGGCCGACATAGACTTGACAGACTGTACATCGGCCACGCTGACGTTCACGCACCAGACGGGTTACAATGCGGGAGTGGATGTAAGGGACACGTATTTCTCCGTTCTCGTTACCGATGATTATTCCGGCACTCCGGCGGAGACTTCCTGGGAGGTTTTGGATGCCGCCTTCCCTGCTCCGCCGTCTTCGGGGTGGACACAGGCCGTGGAGTCTGGCAAGGTCAGCCTGAGCACCTTTGCCGGCAGACTGATATGTTTGGCCTTCCGGTACACTAGTACTGCCGATGCCTGCTATGGCTGGGAGGTCAGGGACGTAAAGATAACTGGCACTCCTGTCCGTACGGGTATAATAGGTGACGTTGTCCCCTTGCGGCCTGATGCCGCCGGCGGCAGAGTCTATGACCTGACGGGACGGAGGGTCAGCCCCTCGCGTGTCAGGGGCGTATACCTGATGAACGGTAATATATATATAAGGTAACGGGCACACTACGGTTTTCATCCATGCGCTATTTCATCACCCTGTCCTACGACGGCACTGCCTACCACGGGTGGCAGATACAGCCTCACAGCACGAGTGTGCAGGAGGAACTTCAGCGCGCCCTCTCCACACTGTTGCGGCAGCAGGTGGAGGTCGTGGGGGCGGGACGCACGGACACCGGTGTGCATGCGCGCAGGATGACGGCGCATTTCGACTTCGGCGCATTGGACTGCGCACAACTGACCTACAAGCTCAACAAGATTCTACCGCGCGACATTGCCGTTCAGCGCGTAGAGGAGGTGCCGGAGGACATGCACGCGCGCTTCTCCGCCAAGTCGCGGACATACCATTATTATGTGCATCTCGGCAAAGATCCGTTCCTGCGGGCTTACAGCTGGCAGGTATACGGAAATCCGGATTTCGACCTCATGAACCGTGCCGCCCGTGTGCTGATGGAGTACAGGGACTTCACTTCCTTCTCCAAGACGAACACCGACACGCTGACCAACTACTGCACCATAACCGAGGCGCACTGGGACAGGGTTGGGGAGGATGCCTGGCGTTTCACCATCACGGCCAACCGTTTCCTGCGCAATATGGTGCGTGCCATCGTAGGCACGCTCATGGAGGTGGGGCGCGGACGCGTCAGCATGGAGGAGCTGCGGTGCATTGTCGAGGCCAAGGACCGTTGCCGCGCCGGCGACAGTGTTCCTGGCAATGCCCTGTTTCTCGTGGATGTGGAGTATTAGTAATCATGCGTAAGACCCGATTGGATATATAAAAATAATAGGAAGGATACAGGATGTGGATATTGTTCGCTTTTGCCAGTGCCGTGCTGCTCGGCTTCTATGATGTATTCAAGAAACGATCCCTGGAGGGCAATGCAGTGCTCGTGGTGCTGCTGCTCAACTGTCTTTTCTCTTCGCTGATTTTCCTGCCCATGCTGTGGTACGCACCTTTCGGCGGCTGGGAGGTGCAGAAGTACATAGTGCTGAAGGCCTTCATTGTCCTCAGTTCCTGGATGTGCGGATACTACGCCATGAAGCATCTGCCTCTTACCGTCGTGGGTCCCGTCAATGCCACGCGCCCTGTGCTTGTCCTTCTCGGTGCCATGGTGCTTTTCGGCGAGAGGCTCAATCTCTTCCAGTGGACTGGTGTGTTGCTTGCCATGACATCGTTCTGGCTCTTGAAACGTGGCGGCAGGAAGGACGGCATAGATTTCATGCACAACCGCGGGGTTTTGTTCCTCGTGACGGCGGCCATGCTCGGTGCCCTCAGCGGGCTCTACGACAAATACCTCATGTCCCATCCGGCCGACGGCGGACTGGGGCTGGACAGGCTTACGGTGCAGAGCTATTTTAATTTCTACCAGCTCGGCATCATGCTTGTGGCGGTGCTGCCCATGAGGCTCAGAGGCAGAGCCGCTACGCCGTTCCGCTGGCGCTGGACCATTCCCATGATAAGCATCTTCATCTGCGCGGCCGACCTGGCCTATTTCTATTCCCTCTCCCTTGACGCTGCCATGATAAGCATCGTGAGCATGGTTCGCCGCGGCAGCGTCATAGTGAGTTTCCTGGCCGGAGCCTTCCTCTTCCACGAGAAGAACCTCCGCAGCAAGGCTCTCGACCTCGCCATGGTGTTGCTGGGATTGTTCTTCCTTTATCTTGGAACCGTATGTAACTGACAGACGATGAATAAGAAACTTGTCCTACTCCTCCTCGCCCTTGCGGCGACAATCAGTTCTGCCTCCGCACAGATACGCATGCGCGACGTCTTTGCCGATGCGCCAGACAGCCTGTTCCCGTTGCTGACGCGCAACAACAGGCTTGACTGCATAGACTTCAAGGAAAACGGTATGGA
>CAMWRK010000110.1 GCA_947176655.1 uncultured Prevotellaceae bacterium
GAGGACAACATGCTGCCATACTACCCTCTCGGCGACCTGAAGAAGAATTTTTAAGGAATACAAGGCATGAAAGAAGAAATAATCATCTCCGGTTTCGGCGGTCAGGGCGTGCTGTCCATGGGCAAGATACTGGCCTATGCCGGAATCATCGAGGACAAGGAAGTGACATGGATGCCCTCATACGGTCCGGAACAGCGCGGCGGCACGGCAAATGTCACTGTCATTCTGTCTGACAAGCGCATAACATCGCCTGTACTGAACAGCTACGACACGGCAATAGTGCTGAACCAGCCTTCGCTTGAACGCTTCATGCCCCTCATCAAACCAGGAGGCACTCTCATTTACGACCCGGCAGGCATACTGACACCACCGGAACGCACAGACATAAACATATATAGCATCGAGGCCATGGACGAGGCCGCGAAGATGCAGTCCCCCAAGGTCTTTAACATGCTCTTGCTGGGCGGTCTAATACAGGTACGCAACATCGTCAGCGTAGAGAACGTGGTACATGGGTTGCGCAGAACCATGCCGGAACGACACCGCACACTAATACCCATGAACGAAGAAGCCATACGCCACGGTATGGACATTATCAGAAAACAGCACAGGGCAGACAACAACTACTGAAACAGACACAATATCGCAGTCCCATGCCACACACAAGGCGTGGGATTTTTTTATACCACAATCCCGTAATTTTTTTTCCCGCCGCATGATGTAATAAATGTGGCATCCATGCGTCTAATGGACAGAGATAACAAGAGAGACATCACAGACATGAAAGAAGAACAGGAGTTTTCACGCCTTGTCGGCAACTACAAGTCCACGATATACACCGTATGCTATATGTTCTCAAAGAACAACGACGAGGTGCAGGATCTGTTTCAAGACGTATTGGCAAACCTGTGGAACGGCTACGAATCATTCAGGCAGGATAGCAAGACAAACACATGGGTATGGCGCGTGGCCATGAACACCTGCATATCACAGGAGAGGAAGAAGAAACGACGGCCTGCCCGAGCGCAACTGTCCGTAGGCTTTGATCTGTATGCCGATTCGGACAATGACACTAATGGTATGTATAATAGCGACCAGATACTGTCACGCGCCTCTGAGACAGAAAAACCTGATGGGTAAGGACGTATACACCGTTGCCAAAGCTTTCTCACGTGTGCGCCACCTGTACAAGACATGGCTGTACTACGTCACCCCGTCCATGCTGATCCCTTGGCTCACATGGTTCACCTATGAATACACCAAGGTAAATGACATTCCACAGTCATTCCTTATATATATATATATACTGATCATCACATCGGCAGGCATAGGCATCTTCATCGGATACACATGGCACTGCAAGGTTATAGACGCATGCGACGATGCTCTCCGGCAACTGAGAGAACCGGAGGAATACTGCAAGTAAAAAAAACGAAATCTATATGCTGAGACGAGCTAACCGAAACGCAATGCCTCGCCATGGACTCCGATGTCCACAGCGGTGCCGTCCCACACGCGGTGTCCGTTGACCCACGTCGAAATCACACGCCAATGCAGGGCATCGCCCTCGCGCGGAGACCATCCGCACTTGCTCAGCACCTGTGATGCCATCACCGTATATGGTGCATCGTCACGGCGCACCAGCACAAGGTCGGCTTTCATACCCTCGCCGATGAACCCACGTTCGCGTATGCCGAAAAGCGTTGCAGGATTGTGACACATTAGTTGCACCATGCGCTCCATGGACAAAACACCCTCGTCCACCATCTCCAGCATGCTGACCAGGGAAAACTGAACCATAGGCATGCCACTGACAGCGATGTGTGCCCCACCCTGCTTTTCTGCAAGAAGATGAGGTGCATGGTCCGTGGCAATACACTCTATGCGTCCGTCAGCCACAGCACGACGAAGTGCGTCACGGTCCTGCGCTGATTTGACAGAGGGATTGCACTTTATGCGTCCGCGCAGACGGGCATAGTCGTCAGAAGAATAGAGAAGATGAGCCACACATGCCTCGCCCGTGACATTGCCTCCAAGCAGAGACAGTTCGCGTTCTGTGGAAATGTGTGCTATGTGCAGACGGGAACCTGTCGTGCGTGCCAGTTCTGCCGCCATAACAGAACTCTGCCAGCAAGCCTCGGCATCACGTATGTCAGAATGGTGCGCTATATCCGGGTCGTCGCCGTAGAGACGGCGTGCCTGCTCCATGTTGGCATTGATGCGTGCCGTGTCCTCGCAGTGCGACATAATAGGTTTTGGAGAGGCGGCGAAAGCGGTAAAAAGCTGTTCAAGCATCTCGCGCCTGTCCACAAGCATATTGCCGGTGCTGCTGCCCATGAAAAGTTTTACTCCGGGGTATTCATTGCCTGGCATTGTGAGAACCTCTTCGAGATTGTCGTTGGTCGCCCCTATAAAAAAGCCATAGTTGACGTGCATGCGTCCGGCAGCCATATCCATGCGCTCACGCCAACGCTCTACAGTGATGGTCTGGGGCACAACATTGGGCATGTCCAGCACAGAAGTCACACCACCTGCCGCCGCCGCCATACTCTCGGTGTGCATATCGGCTTTTGCCGTCATGCCCGGCTCGCGGAAATGCACATGTTCGTCTATGACACCAGGCAACAGGTAAGCTCCAGTTGCATCTACCACCTCGCAGTCTCCGGCACATTCCGGCGCATCGTCGATAAAAACACGCCCTATCCTGTCACCGTCAAGCAATAGGGAGCCGACAAGCGACTCCCCGTTGTTTACTATCGTTGCATTCTTTATAAGTGTCCTCATGCCTTTCTTCTCTTGAATTTTGTCATGCGCAGCCTCATCACACCGAAAAGAGCCTCGCTGAATATGCCGCCGGACATCTTGCTCGTTCCCAGTTCGCGGTTAACGAAGACAACAGGAACTTCCTTGATAGTGAACCCGAGTCTGAGAGCCGTGTACTTCATCTCTATCTGGAACGCATAACCCTTGAAACGAATATCGTCCAGCGATATAGTCTCCAGCACCCTGCGTGTCCAGCAGACGAATCCTGCCGTTGTGTCACGAAGCTTTATGCCCAGAACGGTGCGTACATAGGCTGAGGCATAATATGACATGAGCACACGGCCTATTGGCCAGTTGACGACATTCACACCGGTAATATAACGGCTGCCAACAGAAACATCATAGCCTTCGTCGTGGCATGCGGCATAGAGTCGCGGCAGATCGGATGGGGCATGAGAGAAATCGGCGTCCATCTCAAAGATGTACTCATAACCGTGTTCCAATGCCCAACGGAAACCGCAGATATATGCTGTGCCAAGCCCCAATTTCCCGGAACGCTGTATCAGATGAAGACGTCCGGCTAACTCTTCGGTCATCAATGCCTTGACTATGTCCGCCGTTCCGTCGGGACTACCATCGTCTATGACCAGCACATCGAAAGAATGCTTCTGGGATGTGACGACACGGATGATGGCTTCTATGTTTTCCCGCTCGTTATAGGTAGGAATAATAATTACACTGTCACTCATGTCTGTTACTGTATGTTATAGTACAAATGTACGCTTTTTCAATATCACTGCCAACGTTTTTATGGAATATTTTTGTACATTTGCATGTATTACACAAGTCATGGAAATTCAGAGACTACAGACACTTATAGGCAACGCATCCGGAATAAAGGCAATGGGACATCTGCTTGCAGATGCCACGCTGAAAGAATTATGCCTTGGGGGACTGGTCGCAGGAGCCGCACCAATGGCTTTTGCCGCACTGACCTCAACATGCCCGGATGCAACGGCACAGCCGTTTCTTTTCGTGATGAATGACGAGGAGCAGGCCGGATATTTCTACCACGACCTGACACAGATACTTGGTACGCAAGGCGTATGTTTCATGCCAGGAAGCTACCGTCGCGCTATCAAATACGGACAACGTGACGCAGGCAACGAGATATTGCGTACCGATGCCTTGTCGGCACTCCGGCTAGGCGGACGACTCTTTGTCGTGACATATCCGGAGGCAATGGCCGAACTGGTAGTGAACCGTGAATACATGGACAGCAGTACCATCCGGCTGAAAGTCGGCGACATAGTGGAATTGCGTGAATTACAGAAAACTCTTCTGGAACTACAGTTCAGACGCACGGACTATGTATATGAACCAGGACAGTTTGCCGTAAGAGGTTCACTGGTGGATGTATACAGTTTCTCCGGAGAACACCCCTTCCGCGTGGACTTTTTCGGGGACGAGATAGACAGCATACGCACATTCGATGTAGAGAGCCAGCTTTCCGTGGAGCGCCTGCAAGAGGCTGCCATCGTACCAGAAATGGCATCGGAAACGATACGGAGAATCTGCATACTGGACTTCATTCCGGAGAACACACGCATAGTGATGCGTGACAAGGCTTTCCTTTGCGATGAGATAGAGCGTATCTGGCAAGCCGGATTCTCCCAGTCTGCCCGCATAGCTGCCATGGAAGAACATGGAGATGCAGAAGAACGGAACGGAGAACTGAGACGTGAGACCATACTGACTGAACCGGACATATTCCGACACCGGCTACTAGACTTCAGGACAATACTGCTGAACACCTCAACTGACGGACAGGCTGACATGACCTTCGACATAAGCCCTCAGCCGGTATTCCACAAGAACTTCAATCTGCTGACACGTGAACTTCTGCACTATCAGCATGAGGGATATTCAATATACATTCTGGCCGACAGCACAAAGCAGACCGACCGTCTGGCCAGCATCTTCCACGACATGCAACTGGGCATAAACTTCACGCCGGTGGAGAAAACCCTGCACGAGGGATTCGTGGATCACAGACACAAAATGGTGCTTTTTACCGATCACCAGATATTTGACAGATTCCACAAATACAATCTGCGCTCCGAACATGCACGCAAAGGCAAGCTGGCACTGACGTTGAAAGAAATCCAGCAGTTCCAGCTAGGCGACTATGTGGTGCACATAGACCACGGTGTCGGACGCTTCGGCGGCCTCATCAGCATTCCAGAAGGAGAACGCATGGTGGAAAAGATACGCATAAACTACGATGGAGGTGGCGTAATATATGTCTCCATACATGCCTTGCACAAAGTCTCCAAATACAAAGGACAGGACGGTGTGCCGCCAAAGGTGAACAAACTGGGCGGACGGGCATGGGAAAACCTCAAGGAGCGTACCAAGAACAGGATAAAGGACATAGCGCGTGACTTGATACGCCTGTACAGCCTTCGCCGGCAGGAACTCGGCTTCCGCTTCTCTCCCGACACATATATGCAGACCGAACTGGAGGCATCGTTTCTATATGAGGATACGCCGGATCAATTGCGTGCCACACAGGAGGTGAAAGCCGACATGGAGCGGCAACGGCCAATGGACAGGCTGGTGTGCGGCGATGTGGGATTCGGAAAGACTGAGGTGGCCATACGTGCCGCGTTCAAGGCCGCCGCGGACGGGAAACAGGTAGCGGTGCTGGTACCGACCACCGTATTGGCATATCAGCACTACAATACATTTACCTCCAGACTGAAAGACATGCCCGTGAGGGTGGAATATCTGTCAAGGGCACGTTCGCCCAAAGATGTCAGAACGCTGCTGGCTGACCTGAAGGACGGCAAGATAAATATCATCATAGGCACACACAAACTTATAGGCAAGAGCGTGACATTCAACGACCTGGGACTGCTGATTATCGATGAGGAACAGAAGTTCGGCGTCGCCATGAAAGAGAAACTCAGACAGATAAAGACCAATGTAGACACTCTGACACTGACGGCGACCCCCATACCGCGCACTCTCCAGTTTTCCCTGATGGGCGCACGCGACCTAAGCGTAATACAGACTCCACCGCCAAACAGATACCCCATACAGACACAGGTGTGCAACTTTTCAAGCGATGTAATAGCCGAGGCCGTAGGCTTTGAACTGAGCCGCAACGGCCAGGTGTACATTGTCTCCAACCGCATTTCCTCACTGTCCGAACTGGAAACAATAGTGCACAAATACGTCCCAGATGCAAGAGTGGTCATAGGACACGGACAGATGTCGCCAGAAAAGCTGGAGGAAATAATCATGGGGATGGTAAACCATGACTATGATGTTCTGATCTCCACCACCATAATAGAAAGCGGAATAGACATACCCAATGTCAACACCATCATCGTGTGTTCGGCACAAAACTTCGGACTGTCGGATCTGCACCAGATGCGTGGACGTGTGGGACGCAGCAACCGCAAGGCGTTCTGCTATCTGTTGGCTCCACCACTGTCGGCACTGAATCCGGAAGCCCGCCGCCGTCTGCAAGCAATAGAGACATTCTCGGATTTGGGCAGCGGCCTGCACATAGCCATGCAGGATCTGGACATACGCGGTGCCGGCAATCTGCTGGGAGCCGAACAGAGCGGGTTCATAGCCGACCTCGGATATGAGACTTACCAAAAGATTCTGTCGCAGGCCGTAATGGAACTGCGCAACGAGGAGTTCAATGACTTGTACAACCAAGGCGACGAAGCCATGGCAAGTGTGGACTATGTAGATGACTGCCAGTTGGAAACCGATTTGCCTGCACATCTGCCAGAGACATACGTGCCCACCAGCAGCGAACGCATGCTGCTGTACCGTGAGCTGGATCAGATGGAGCACAAATACCAGATCGACGCTTTCCGCACGAGGCTAAAAGACCGTTTCGGCTCCATGCCATCCGAAGCTGAAGATCTGTGCAACATGGTGTACCTCAAACAACTGGGCAAAGCACTTGGAGTGGAGCGTCTGGTTTTGAAGAACAAAGACATGAGGCTCTATTTCGTTCAATCGGAACAAAGCCCGTATTTCCAAGGCAAAGCCTTCGGACAGATAGTAGCCTACTTTACCGTGAACGCCGCCAACTGCCAGTTATCAGACCGGAACGGGCACAAATTCCTCAACATCTCCCATGTGCCCGATGTCAAAACCGCAATCAGCATACTGGAAAACATCACTGAAATAAGAATATAACCCAATGCTGGCCAATACTTCTTCGGAACCACAAAAACTGTGGCGTATAGGTCAAAACTGTAAACCTATTAAAACGCATCGAATTATGACACAAGACATACAGTTTCAAATAGAATGCCTTGCGGC
>CAMWRK010000111.1 GCA_947176655.1 uncultured Prevotellaceae bacterium
GTCCTTGGCTATGTCATAGAACTGCCCGCGGCTGTTGACGTGTGCATAGAATGCTCCGGGTGTGGCATCATCGGGGGCGACGGTTGTTGCTATCGCTACGCCGTATCCCTGCTGTTTCAGCTCGTATGCTATGCTCTGTGCCGGTTGGCCGTCGGGCAGGTTTCCCAACATATTGTTGTTTGTCTTGTGTCCTGTGGCCAGCGCCGTGCCAGCCGCCGCGGAGTCTGTGATAGTGTTGTTGGCTGAATAGGAGGTCGCCATTGATGCAACAGGGAACTGTAGCATCAGCAGGGGAGTACTGTTGCCTGTGACGGTGCGGTTATACGTTTCGGCACACAGCACCGGGCTCATGCCCATGCCGTCTCCGATGAAGTAGAATACGTACTTGGGTTTCTTCGCTCCAGTTGCCGCCAGTACAAGCATCAGGAGAAAGAGTGATGAAAGAATGCGGTTTCTCATAAGGAAAATAAATTAAGTTATGTGTGTAAGTTGATAAATTATGTCGCTGCAAATACGTTGTTATTGGTCTCTTGTCCATAGGCAAAGGTACAAAAAAATATGCTATTTCGTGCTCTAGTTCCGCATTTTCCGGTATTTGGTTGCACGCTTTCATTCTCCTCAGTACATCTGTATAACGATACTCCCCCGGCAGGAGCAGCCCCGTTTATGGGACTCCTGTCGGGGGAGTATGCCTTGTGCCTGCCGTGGTGTCAGTTGCAGAAGTGCAGCTTGTCCTCTTGTACATCGACAACAATGGGGCGTGTGCGGTCCAGTGTGCCGGAGAGCAGGGTTTTGCTCAGGTCGTTGAGCAGCAGACGCTGTATGGCGCGTTTTACTGGGCGTGCGCCGAAGTCCGGGTCGTAGCCCTCGCGGGCGAGCAGGTCTATTGCCTCGGGACGTATGTCCAGAACTATGTCCGTGTTGTCCAGACGTTTGCGTATTATGTCCAGTTGCAGGCATACTATGTCGTGTATCTGTTTCTCGCTAAGCGGTGTGAAGGTGATGATTTCGTCCACACGGTTCAGGAACTCCGGTCTTACGGTCACGAAGAGCTGTTCGCGCGAGTAGTTTGATGTCATTATTATGATGGTGTTCTTGAAGTTCACCGTTCTGCCCTTGCTGTCTGTCAGACGTCCGTCATCGAGAACCTGTAGCAGAGTGTTGAAGACATCAGGATGAGCCTTCTCAATCTCATCGAAGAGCACCACGCTGTAAGGCTTGCGGCGCACGGCCTCCGTCAGCTGTCCGCCTTCGTCGTATCCAACGTAGCCCGGAGGCGCACCGATGAGGCGCGTTACGGAGAACTTCTCCTGATACTCCGACATGTCTATGCGCGTCATCATCTGTTCATCATCGAAGAGATATTCCGCCAGTGCCCGGGCCAGTTCCGTCTTGCCCACGCCTGTAGTTCCCAGGAAGATGAAGGAGCCGATGGGGCGTTTGGGGTCTTGCAGTCCTGCACGGCTGCGGCGTACGGCGTCGCTTACGGCGTGTATGGCATCGTCCTGGCCTATGACGCGCCTGTGCAGTTCCTCCTCCAGGTGTAGGAGCTTGTCGCGTTCGCTGGTCTTCATGCGGCTGACGGGTATTCCTGTCCAGCGGCTCACTACGTCGGCAATGTCGTCCGGTGTCACCTCCTCGCGCAGCAGCGTCGATGTGCCGAGTGATTCCGTCTTCTCCTTCAGCTGCCTGTCCAGTTCGGGCAGACGGCTGTAGCGTATCTCGGCCACGCGTGCATAGTCGCCCTCGCGTTCGCGTTGTTCGGCTTCCTGTCTGAGAGCCTGCTGGCTGTCTTTGATGGTCTGTATCTGTTCCGCCTGAGCCTTCTCCTCCTGCCACTGTCGGCGCATGGCTGTCTCCTCCTCTTTGAGGGCTTCTATCTCGCGGCTCAGTTCGTCCAGTTTGGGCTGGTCTTTCTCTCGCTTGATGGCTTCGCGCTCAATCTCCAGCTGCCCCAGTCTGCGGCTGAGTTCGTCCAGCTGTTCTGGCACGGAGTCGCGCTCCATCCTCAGCCGTGCGGCGGCCTCGTCCATCAGGTCTATGGCCTTGTCCGGCAGGAAGCGGTCGGTGATGTAGCGGTGTGACAGGCTTACGGCGGCTATGATGGCATCGTCCTGTATGCGCACGCGGTGGTGCTGTTCGTAGCGGTCTTTCAGTCCGCGCAGTATGCTTATGCTGGAGGGCACGTCCGGTTCGTCCACCGTGACCGTCTGGAAACGGCGTTCCAGAGCCTTGTCTTTCTCGAAGTATTTGCGGTACTCGTCCAGAGTGGTGGCGCCAATGCTACGCAGTTCCCCGCGGGCAAGTGCGGGCTTCAATATGTTGGCGGCATCCATGGCTCCTTGTGTCTGGCCTGCACCCACGAGGGTGTGTATCTCGTCGATGAAGAGGATTATCTCGCCCTGGCTCTGTGTCACTTCGGATATCACTCCCTTGAGGCGTTCCTCGAACTCGCCCTGATACTTGGCTCCGGCAATCAGTGCCCCCATGTCCAGAGAGTATATCTGTTTGCCTTTGAGGTTCTCCGGCACGTCTCCGCGCAGTATGCGGTGTGCCAGTCCCTCCACTATGGCGGTCTTGCCCGTTCCTGGTTCGCCTATGAGTATGGGGTTGTTCTTCGTGCGGCGGCTAAGTATTTGCAGCACACGACGTATTTCCTCGTCCCGACCGATTACCGGGTCGAGTTTTCCCTGCTTGGCGTCCTCGACCAGATTGCGTGCAAAGCGGTCAAGAGCCTTTTCCTGGTTTTGCTGATTGTTCATGTTGTTCTGCATAGTTGTAAATGTTTGTTTTCCTGCCACCACATTTGCAAGTACCGTGCGGGGAACGGCTGAACGGCCAATATGTCGCAAAACAGGAACAAATGTCACTCTGCATCATCCTTATTTATGATGACACGGGACAGATATGCGTCGGGCATGATTGCGGGGTACTGATATTTTGCGTAATTTTGCGGCCGGCTTAGACATTATATGATGCCCGGTCTGTACATTATATATAATATAGGGGAGGTCATGAACCGTGTTTCCTGTTGCAAGGCTTTGCCTGCCCTGCGCGTTTCCTTGCGGCGTGCCGCTGCGGCTGTTGCCGTTGCGTTGGCGTGCGCCATGTCGCCATCGTGCACTCAGGACAATGTGCATCTGCCTGAGTGTGGCGCGGAGTCCGGGTCATGGACTACGGGCACGATGAAGTTCCCCGGCATGCTTGTCACCACCGTGCCGGCCATGGAGGAGTATCTCGAGGAGCCGGTGGTTTCGCCCATGGCCATTGCCGTGGGCAACGTCAATGTCCTGCATTCCGGCTATGTGACCGTGCGCACGGAGCCTTTCGGCATGCACGATCCGTTTATCGTCTCGCTGATGGGCAAGGGTATAGATATCGGTGCCATGGAGATAGAGGGCGTGGAGTATGCAGCCTATCCCTCGGGAGGGGGCTGTCTGAGGAAGGAGGAGTTCGAGGTGCAGGCGGGAGCATACCGCACGCGCGGCACGCTGCACGGCGAGCTGTCCCGCGACGGAGTCCTTTCGCTGACGCTGCAGTACCGCCCCGGAGCCATGCCTTTCGACATAGTCAGCGCATTTGACAGTCGCAGCGATGTGCCCCTGACACAACATGGATGCAGTGAGCATAAAATACAATGAACAAAAATACAATGACAGCTATGAAGAAGTTTCTTTATCTTGGCATCGCCCTCCTGGGCATGGTGTTGTCTGTGGCGTGTAGCTCGGACAAGGGTACGGCTGCAAAGGCGGAGGGCAGCTACATGACGGAAAGGAATACGGATCTGCTCAACCTGCCTCCGGTCATCTCTTTCGAGACCGTGCACGATGTCGTCACCGTGAAGGTGAAGGCCGTGCACGACGATTTTGTCAACGTTACGCTGCCTGCGCTGACGTACACGTTCAACGGTCAGGGCATGACCATACCCGCCCTGACCGTAAGCAACGTGCCGGTGCTTGACGACGGTGAGGGTGGCGTGGTCGTCCCCGCACACAGTTTCATGATGAAGTCGGACAGCAGGGATGTCACCGGCAGGCTGGAGGGCAGCATTGACAAGGATGGCGGACTGGAGCTTGATGTGCGCATAGACAGGTATGGCAGCATGCCTTTCGGTATACATCAGGAGTACGTGAGTGTGAAGCGCTGATGCCTTCCTTGTGTAGAGTATTCCGTTGTGCCATTGTGCCCTGTCTGGTAGCGATGCTGCCGGCAGGGTGCAGTGGCATTCTTGACGGCATATACGATGCGCCTGTGGCGGACACGGCCTTCCGCCCGGGATTCTCCGTGCCGGAGGCAGGGGGCGTGGAGAACCGCCTTACGCTCAGGCTGGACGTGCGGGACTACGACAAGTGGGTGTTCGTGGACCTGCACCGTCTGCTGATTGACACGCGTCCTGTGCCTGACGGCCTGACGGGCGAGTGGGACGGCCGGAGCGTGTGGACGCGCTACAGGGTGCTGGGCAGCCGCTACGAGTGGCTGAAGGAGAGGCCTGTGGACGCGCAGGAGACTCCCGCGCAGTGGGATCTGGCCGTACACCATTTCGATGTGCGCACCAACGGGGGGGCGGTGGCGCGCACGGCACTTGCCTCCATGGATCTCCTGCCGGAGCGTGTGGCAGACCTCGATGCCGAGCCCTTCGTGGCCGACGCGTGGACGGACCGCCAGTGCATTGTCGACCTGTCGGGCATGTTCGACAGGAACATCTGGTATCAGGCCTCCTTTGTCAATCCCGTGCTGACGGAGTGGGTGAGGATGGATCTCTCCACGCCGCCGCCCAGGTACGAGGCCTCGCGCCGCGTGTATCTCCTGCGCATGGCCGACGGCACGCTGGCGGCCATGCGCCTGCGCAGCTACATGAGCGAGGCCGGCACCAAGGGGTTCCTTACCATAGACGTGCGCTATCCGTATGAGTGACCATATTTATATATATAGAGAGAGGACAGGAATGCGTTTCATGCTGTTGTCCTGCCTGCTTGCCGCCACCTGCGCCGCCGCTTTTGGGCATGGGCGCGCCGTTGGTGCCGGTGGCGCGGCGGACAGTGTGGCCGTAACAGACAGCGTGGCTGCGGCGGGCTATGTGGGGAACCGCGACATGGGCGAGGTGGTGGTCACGGCCACGCGCACGCGCAGGCTGCTGAAGGAAGTGCCGGTGCTGACGCGCGTCATAGGCCGCAGGGACATGGACCTGGCCGACGCCACGGACCTGCGCGAGCTGTTGCAGCAGGAACTGCCCGGGGTGGAGTTCACCTACTCCATGAACCAGAGGCTGAACATGAACATGGGGGGCTTCTCCGGGCGGAGCGTCCTGATACTGGTGGATGGTGAGCGTCTGGCCGGCGAGACGATGGAGAACGTGGACTTCAGCCGCCTGGACCTGTCCGCCGTGGAGCGCATAGAGATAGTGCGCGGGGCGCAGTCGGCTCTGTACGGCGCTGGTGCCGTGGGCGGAGTGGTGAACATCATCACGCGCGATGCCGCGGCCTCACCCTGGGCGCTGAATCTCAACGCGCGCCTGGCCGACCACAGGGAGCAGCGCTACGGAGGTGTTCTGACGTTGTCGCGCGGCAGGGTGGGCAATACGCTCGAGTTCAGGCACATGTCGCAGGACACATACGCTGTGTGCCGGGACATGGCCGATGCCTGCGAGTTCCGCAACGTCTACGGCGGCAGGACGTGGAACCTGGGCGACAGGCTCCACGTCCGTCCCGCCCCCGGCCTGCGCCTCGCTGCGCGGGCGGGATGCTTCTTCCGCGAGCAGCACACCGACGCCGACACCTACGAGAGGGCGCGCGGCTTCTCCAGCGGACTGCGGGCGGACTGGGACATGTCACGGCGCGACAGGCTGGAGGCGGCGCTCTCCTACGACCAGTACGACAAGTCCGACCTGCTGCGCCTGTGGGGGCGCGACGTCCTGGACTACCGCAACGTGCAGATGTCGGTGCGCACGCTCTACAGCCGCACGATGCGCGGGCGGGACGTGCTGACGGCTGGCGGGGAGTACGTGCGCGACTTCCTCCGCACCTACCAGTTTGCCGACGGCAGGGCGCGCCTGCAGCACACGGGCGCCCTCTTCGCTCAGTACGACTGCCTCCTCGGCAGCCGCTGGGAGACAGTGGCTGCGGCGCGGTGGGACTGTTTCCGGGACGCTGCCCGAGGCGCGGGAGGAGGATGCCCGGGCGGAGCCACGTCCGCTATCACGGGCAAGGCCGCCGTGCGCTACGTGTGCGGCCCCCTCGCCCTGAGGGCAGGCTACTCGGGCGGATTCCGCGCCCCTACGCTCAAGGAGAAGTATTCGCGCTTCAACATGGTGGGCGACATATACGTCACGGGCAACGAAGCTCTCAAGCCCGAATATTCGCACAACCTCACCCTCTCGGCAGAATACACCGCAAGCCCCTTCTCCCTCTCCCTCTCGGCCTCGTACAGCGGCGTGAGCGACCGCATCTCCACCTCGGCTCCCGTCCAGGGCGGGGCAGGGGAGTACAGCATAGGCTACCTCAACCTGCCCCACGTGCGCGTGCTGGGCATGGAACTCTTGGCCAGTGGCCGCTGGCGCATCGGCGCAAGGCACAGCCTGGGAGCCAGGGCGGACTACGTGTTTACGCGCGAGTGGGCCGCCCGGGCCGAAGCCCGTGCATACTGTCCCGCGCGTCCGCACTCCCTGAACCTGCGCCTTGACCTGGACAGCCGCTGGACACGCTCCTACGACACCACCATCTCCCTCCATGGCCGCGTTCTCTCCAGCGTGGACTACGAGACCGTGCAGATGGCACCCCCCTATGCCACGCGCCCTGTGCACAACCCTGCATACACTATCTGGAAGCTGCAGCTGCAAAGCCGCCTCGGCAATGGGCTGAGGCTCAACCTCGCCCTGGACAACATTTTCAACTACGCCCCACGGGTCTACTATTTCAACTCCCCCGTCACCCTCGGCGCCAACCTCATGGCCGGCCTCAGCCTGGACCTGGACCGCCTCTTCTGAACCGGCGTACGGGCGCGACCCCGCACACTCCCCCCACCACCCCACACCGCCCGGCAGGCTTCCCGCGTGCGCCGCGCCCATGAATATCAT
>CAMWRK010000112.1 GCA_947176655.1 uncultured Prevotellaceae bacterium
GTGCATACGGTCGTTGACGAGATAGTTCAGGCCGCCGTTCTGCGTGCCCCTCATGCCGTCGGCCACAGAAGGTATCCATTCGCCGTTCTCTCCGGGACGCTGCATATCGTTCAGATTGTTGGCATTCGCAAAGACGGACACTCGCGAGTGGGTCGTGAACCTGAGAGCGAAGAGACGTGCCATGTATCTCTCGTTGGTGCCGCCTCCGGCCTCCATATTGCCCAGCCAGCCAATCTGGTAGTCCTTCTTCAGTTTGACATCCATAACCAATTGTTCGTCACCTGTGTTCCTGCCAAGCAGTTTGCTAGTCTTGCCCATGTCTTCGTACACCCGTATGTCCTTCACCATGTATGTAGGCAGGTTCTCCAGCATGATTGTACGGTCTTTCTTGAAGAAGTCCTCGCCGTTCAGCAGCAGGCTTTCCACCTGTCTGCCGTTTACCAGGATGCGCCCGTCGTCCTTCAGCTCCACTCCGGGCAGCTGGCGTACCAAGGCATCCAGCATGGAACCCTCCTCCAACTGGAAGGCATCGGCATTGTACACTATCGTATCGCCGCGGACATAGAACTTCACCTTCGTGGCCTTTACCGCCACCTCATTCAATGCTGTCTCGCGGGGGAGACGCTTCATAAGGATGGGATCAAGAAGTATTCCTTGTTCGCGCCTCCTCAGTTTGTCAATCTTATATGGCTTTGTCACGGTCTGGTATTTCTCTTTGCTCATGCGCAAGATATACTCTCCTGCCTCAGGTATGGCGAGAGTGTACACTGGGGACAAACCGGCAATTCCCATGTTTGCATTTATAACCCACTCGAAGACCAGCACACTGTCCTTTGTCAGCAGCTGTACCTTAACGTCAATCATCGGCTTGCGCGTGACATTGTCCAGAACCTGTCCGTAAAGCACGTGATATTCCTTCTTCATCACATCGTCCATCGTTATGAGCGGTTTGTCTTGGGCGTGAGTACATGGCGACAATACGAGAAATAGGAAAAGGGCGATATGTTGTTTCATACTATAATGTTATTGTTCTGACTGATCTCCAACCATGACTTGTGAATGTCGTAACAAATCAGCCCACTTTAAGATTGTCAGTCTTAATATAGGAAACACCTTGGGAGGACTGTTCGAGCCTGTCTGTTTTGCCGCTGAGAATCAGATGCGAAGCTCCGGACACAATGACGTTTGCCTGTTTGGCGTGGATTTCAAGTTCACCGTTCACTGCACCTGTCAGTTCCAGCCTCATCTTGCCGGAAGTGATTTTCCCCGCCACAGTTCTTGCTCCCGCTACATTCAGATCTGCGTTGCCGGTCAGCCGTACATCGCCCAAAGTTACTTTGCCGGCACCGCTAATATTCATTTCCAAGTCAGGTGCCTTGAATGCTCCGATGCTTATCGTCCCAGCTCCACTGAGATTGACCTCCAGTTCTTTCTCCTGCTCCACGCCCTTCATGAAGACAACCTCCAAGGCTCCGGCTCCCGTTATCTCCGAAAGGTAAGGAGCTGCAATGCGAATGGTGACGGGCGGAATATTGTAGGTGTTTGTCCCCTCTTTGTTCCCGTTCTCCTTATATGTAACCTTGAGCTCGCCATCATCCACCCTGATGGAGTAGGCATCAATGGCTTTCTCGTTGCCGTACACCTCAATGGAGCAGGTCTTACTTTGGGTGTATTCCATACGGACTGTACCGCTCAGCTCCACTTCATGGAATGTGCGTGACGGCAACTTTATAGCTGTGACTTTGCCCCACTTCTCGGAATCCTGGTAGTCGTGATTGGATGTCTTCAATGTCTGTTGCGTGTCGTTGCATATCACATTACTGCATGAGGCGGCAAGTGGCGATAGCGCGATAATCATAATGGCAGAAATGATGTGTCTGTTCATTGTGTATGAGTTCATAGTTATTTGTAATGCTCTATGTGATTCTGTCCGTATTTCAATTACCGGTGAGTTTACGTCATTTCTGTGCCATCGTCTCGTCTAACAGGCTGTGTATATGCTGCATACTGCGCAGATGGCTGCTGTAAACCTGGGTAATGTAGAATATCTTAAGGTCGTCGGACATAGGCTCGGTCAGGATGCGCTCCACCAGAGTCTCAGGCTCCGTCTCCATTTTCTTTACCTCTTGCAGAAGAGCCTCCCGCGTGTCCTCGTTCAATTCCGCTGCCAGCATGACTATGTATTCGGATTCACTCCACAGTTTGGCCTTGTAATATCCTCTTACCTCGGCTATGGTCAGTTTTACCTGCTGTGGCATCGGCTGTAGCGTAGAATCCACGTCTGTCAGAGGCTGGACAAGCAGAAACACAATGCCCGTTATTACCGCTGCTAAAGCGGAAAGCACGCCTATGTACACCCTCTGCCTGTTGCGATGCGGACGTTCCACACACTCCAGTCCGGCAATAAAACGCTTACGGCTGCCATGACTCATTGGTGGAACGTCCCATGCTGCCTCCAATCTTTGTTTCAGTGCTTTGTCAATGTCTTTTTTCATTCTTGAACCAGTTTACAAGTTTCTGTTTTGCCCTTGTGAGATGTGCCCTCACACCGGAGCTTGATATGTGCAGAACAGAAGCTATCTCATCATAACTCATTTCCTCAATCACAGCCAGTTGCAACACTGTTCTGCTTTGCTGTGGCAGAGCCTCTATGGCACTGTACAACAGTTCGCTTCTTTCTTCCCGTACCAACTGCTCGTCCAGACTCTGCTCATCACATATTTCCTTCTGCTCGTCCAACACCTCCCAATCGATATGCCTTTTACGCAAACGGTCTACGCACTCGTTTATCGTCATGCGCCGAAGTCTGCGTCCCATGCCTCCGAAGTCCGGAACAAGTATCACAGGATTGGTCAACGTGCGCAACAGTATCTCCTGCACCACATCCTCTGCCTCCTGGGCGTTGTCCAGCATACGGTATGCCGTAACGTGCACCCTTCGAGCGAACAGGTCGTAAAAGGCAAGCTGTGCCCGACGTTCCCGTCTGGTACATCCACGTATGATGTGCTCGTATGCTACTTTGTTTTTCTCCACAGCAAGTATATTCCGGCAGACCTGTGCCGTAGTATGCCATTCCGATTGGCTTCTACTTATATGACGCACGCAGAAGTCATTTTGCTGCATCCTGCGTCAACTTTTTTCATAATGCCATACCGCAAGTCAATAAAAACACATAGCGCACATAAAAACTACATGCACGGACATCTGCTCACAATGTCCACAAAAGCAAAAACACATCTATCTCCCCCACTCTCATCGCTCACCTCTCACCGCCATCAATCCATACGGTCACGATAGTCCTCATAGCGGAACTCCCGCAACACCTCATGCGCGCCATCCTGACGAAGAATAGTCAGCGCTGGATGATGGATGCCGTTGAACATGCACGTCTTCACTGTAGTATAGTGTATCATGTCCTCGAAAATGATGCGCTCACCAATCTGCAACCGGTGGTCGAACCGCCATGAACTAAGGAAATCACCGCTAAGGCAAGAGTTAGCCCCCAGACGGTAGACATATCCATCGCCGTCCTGTGCCGAGGTGACATTTCCGTCTGGGTCTTCAATAGTCTCCGCTCCACGCACTGCCGGCCAATATGGCATCTCCAGGCAATCGGGCATGTGGCAGGTGAAAGATACGTCAAGAATGGCGGTGCGTATACCGTGATTCTCTACGACATCCACCACCGAAGCGACCAACGGTCCGGTCTGCCAGGCAAAAGCAGAACCCGGCTCCAGTATGACATGCAGATTTGGATAACGCCGGCGCAAGCCAAGTATGGTCTCAACAAGAAGAGACACATTGTAGCCCTTGCGGGTCATAAGATGCCCGCCTCCGAGATTAAGCCACTTCAGATGGTGGAACAGGTGTCCGAACCTGCGTTCCATGTGTACGAGGTTGTCAACAAAATCTTCCGCACTGCTTTCGCAATGGCAATGGCAATGAAAACCCTCAAGACCTTCCGGAAGTATGTCAGGCATATCGGCCGAGATGACACCGAAACGGGAACCCGGAGCCGTAGGATTGTACAGGTCGGTTTCGATATGGGAATGTTCCGGATTGATGCGCAAGCCACAACTCACCATACGCCCGGCACCATGTTCTTCATTCCAACGGCTGACCATCGGATAGAAATGGCTGAACTGGGAAAAACTGTTGAACGTTATGTGAGACGAGCAACGCAATATCTCGTCAAAAGTATCTTCGCTATACGCCGGACTGTACGTATGAGCCGGACTGCCGAACTCCTCCAAAGCCAGACGGGCTTCGTATGGACTGCTTGCCGTGGTGTGTGATATATATTCACGGAAAATCGGGAATGTCTTCCACAACGCAAAAGCCTTGAAAGCCAAAATTATTTCGGCACCGCTTTCCTGTGCCACTTCCCTGATGAGAGAAAGATTGCGACGCAGCATACTTTCCTCTATCATATAGTATGGTGTCTTCACGGATATCTGCTCTGCTATTGTTTATACACCCACTTTATGTTGTCAAGCCACAGAGTGGTTCCGACACTACCTACGTACGCACCGCCGCAACTGCTGTCAAACTTCACTATGGCATGTGTCGGTATAGCATTGGCCTCCGCCCATCCGTTCTCGTCTACCGGAACAAGCACTCCCTTGCTGTTCCTGACATATATGCGCGATGCACCGTTCAACAGTTTCATATTGTCGCGATAGAAAGGCTGGCCGCTGATGTCCCCGTAATTGATATTGAATGTCCTGCCATTTACCCATCCGTCGGTAGATTCTCCGAAACGGTAAACGAGCGTACCCACACGCTTGGCCGTAATGTTGCCTTTGACATCCTCTCTGCGCTGTTGGAGAATAACGAGCATTTCCGGCATATCCTTACCGGGAACTGTGCTTACCTTTGAGAAGCCGGTCTGACGTATGCGGTTAGGCTCATTGGTCAGTTTTACTCGGTAATCCAGTTTTATTGCCGTCGGGCGTCCGGCAAACGGCATTCCCAAGTCCATCTTGGACATTGGATTATCCGTGTTCGTAATCGGCTCTATCATCTGACCGGTAAAAATGGAACCGGAGGCAAGCACGCTGATGTTTACCAGTCCAAGCACCTTGACTTTCTCTACGTGTGTCTCCAATTTGGCACAGCAACCATTCATGTGTTTGTCGGGATAGACACTGGCGTTCGTCTTGTTTATGCCGCTCACACGTGCATACACATTGCTGGTGGCCCAAGGCGAACCGCCCTGATTGGTGTAAGGTATGTTCTGCTTGCCATTTTCCTTCTTCCAATGGGCACCGGGGGCTATCTCGTAAAGAATCCTTGTCTCGCCGCCAATGATGCCGCTTTCCTTTATATCCCTTTTAAGCCATTGTTCAAAGTCGGCATACTTTATCAGCTCTTCCCTCTGCGCATCGACTGTCATCGAGCACAAAAAGGCAAGTGAAAATACAATTCCTTTCATATTGTTGTTGCGGGTTAGCGTAGTAATATCATACCATGGATCAGAAAGCCTCGCCTATGTTGAACACTATACTGTTGCCTGTCTTGGTGAATCCCCAGTCCACACGCACGTTGACACGCGGCTTGAACTCCCAACGCACACCGAAGCCATACGTAGGAAGGGTCTGGTTCATGTAAATATGCTTAAAATCATGGAATATATTGATGGCACCTACCCATGCCACGACACCGAAACGCCAGATAAGACGCTGGCGGAGTTCCAACTGGGTCTCTATCACATTGTTATCGCGGAACTGACCGAAAAAGTATCCGCGTCCCATACCTTGATTGCCGGTGCTGGAAAGACGAATCCATGGAATGACTTCGTTGCCGTAGTTGAAACGTCCATGCGCCTGAAAGGCAAGTATACATTTTTTCCACAACGGGGCATAGGTCTGATACTTCAAATCGGTAGTGAAGAAGCCATACTTGTTCAAGCCCGGGATATAACCCAGTTGCTGGAAACTGAAATAATGTCCACTATAGGCATTCGTGGCAAAATCACGTGAATCATACGTGAACGTAAAGCCCAGACCTGTCGCCACCTGCGTGAACGGCTGATACCCGCTACCGTCCGGCAATTCGAGAAGTTTACTCATCAGAGCCGGATTGCTGTTTGTATAAAGATTGGAATACAGGAAATCCACCTTCGGACCGAAGAACAGGTTATCTGCCAGACGCCACGTGAAGTCTCCCTCAAATTTGAGCAGCAACTGTTTGGAGTCCACACGGTACTCATTAGGGACACCTCTGTTGAGAGGATTCCTGTCCCATGCCACACTGG
This sequence comes from uncultured Prevotellaceae bacterium, assembly GCA_947176655.1. Lineage (GTDB taxonomy): Bacteria > Bacteroidota > Bacteroidia > Bacteroidales > Bacteroidaceae > Physcousia. The sequence continues at coordinate 6,257 of CAMWRK010000112.1, forward strand.
CATCGTAATTCTTCATTGACGTATCGTAGCCGATGCCCCAGAAAGCAGATGGATAGTGTGTAAAACTGAATTCATAATTGAACCTCCGTCTGTCCCCTTTCAGGTAATTGTGTCCTTCCACACCTACGGCAACAATACCCTTTACACTGACCTGGAAAAAGCTGTTGATGGTACTTTTCCGAAGCGTAGGATCTGTCTTGTCGAATGTATACAAGGCACTGTAACCGCCGCCTATGGCAAAGCCGGTATTGATATTATACGCCGGCCCGAAGACAAAGCCGCCATCATAGATCTTGTCACTGCGCAGCTTGTTGGAGTTGGCAAGATAGTTATAAACCCAGTAAAACGGTTTCAGCGTTTTGCTGTCAGTAAGTTTATAGGTACGCTTGTCACCGGTAACGGAATCTATCACCACACTGTCACGGAGTGCCGGAGCCGACATATCGTAAGCATCGGCAAGCAACGTGCAGAACAAGACGGCAACAAAAAACAAATATCGTTTCATGAACATAGAATGCAATAATTACGTCCTCACAATCTAAAGAGCATTTCGTTTGCAAAGTTAGAAAAAATTACCTTAATATTTGCACGAACATTATTAAAATGGTAAATTTGTGGATATTTTGAACATAACGCATAGCGATGGAGCACACGAACTACGATATGGCAGAACGTATCAAGTCTGACATGAAACTTCTCGGCCTTCTGGCACAGAATTTCCCTAACACAGAGACGGCATGTACCGAAATCATAAACC
>CAMWRK010000113.1 GCA_947176655.1 uncultured Prevotellaceae bacterium
TGGTGGCGCATGACGGGGTCTGGGTTATTGGAAAATCCCGTCCAGTAAGTAACATCCTCGGCAACAATGTTGCAACATGCTAATGTGGCAAATATAGAGATGAGCAGGTGTTTCATTGTAATGAGTAAACGTTATTATTTCTGGCGTAACAATCCCATCATCCTTAAAAATCTTTCACGCCACTCTTCTATAATCAAAATTCTCTCATCAGACAAAAATGAATTTCTTGTAGAGTCTGCATTGGGTTCAACAGGTTCAACAGGTTCTACATCGTATTTTGGTGGTTTTTGCAGAGAATGCTTTGGTTCGCTTTTTTTATTATCATTTGGCGTATTACCTGGAGGCGCAATGACAACAGGAACACGACGCTCAATAATTATAGTTGAATCATTTACAATTTCATGAATCTTCTCCACGACTGGCTTAATTTCGATATTCAAAACCATTACCTCTAAAACAGCCAAGTATATAATGCCGCAACTTATTATAGCAGTAATACAGCTGATGATATTGGAAATTCCGACAAGGAAATTCCATGTACATTTGAACACAGACTTGATTTTATTAGTTTTCATAAGTGTTGGTCTATATGCTATACAGAATAATATTCCCTTGCCGGAATCTATTGTCAAAAAGTTATTGATGCAGTCATGACAGGGGCTCCGTCTGCGGTTATCGCGGGCAGGAATGCATAACCTGTTCCGTTCGGTCGTTCTCGGACAACTATACGGCGTGCACCAGGTGCAACAACAGCGTCAACCAGATTGTAGACATACAGTGCCGCTACGGCTCCGATACAGATATTACGGCCTGTCGCAAAGTGGTCGCGTTTGGTTGCGTAGGCACGCTTATTGTTGACATCGTGGGTCTTCATGATCTTATTCACATAGTCTGCCCGCTGGTTCTCAGTGAAAATGATACCACCAATCAGAGCGACGGTGCCGCCAAGGATAAGTCCGCCTTTGAGGTTAGAACCTTTATGGAACTGCCCCCAACCAGGAACGATGGCTGAACGCCATAGACCACGCGCACCATATTTGGTTGTACGGTCTACATTATCAAACAAAGGAGCTGTGTCCAATTCTGACATTGCGTATAGCTTTGTCAGATGATACGTGCCGGTATTATCGCGTGTCCAATATTCATCAATGTTTTCAACGAAGAGATTACCCTCTTTGCCTTTTGCCATATTTTTTGTCTCTGCGTCATAATCTACACGTTCCTCCAGTTTTCCGTTTATCCATACTTGTGAAAGTTTTTCCTTTGACTTGTAATCCGAGGTAACGACCACCCCACGAGAAAGACCGGATGATGATATGAGTTCTGCCAAGCAATTCTTACGTGCAGCATCTATTGATGTTCCTATACAGGTTATACTTTTATATCTGAACGTTGAATTTGTCTCCTTGGGAAGTTTATGCATCCACTGCGGTTTAATATTGTCTGATGCTGCCTTTTGGGCTGATGCCACCGTTACAAATAACGGCAGCATCAGCATTAACGATAAATATATTCTGTTTTTCATTACTCCTTGGCGTTCTTCTTTTTGTACTCTTCAAGTCCTTCTGCCATTTTCTTGACAAATCGTTCGCGGTCATACTGTAGTTCAATGATTTTATCACGCTCAAGAGTATTGCTCAACTTCTTCACAAATTCCTCTTTTGTGTCGCGTATCTCAACGCATGCATATATCTGCACAGAGCCATCGGCTAAATCAAAAACATCGTAGTTTATTGTGCGTGTGTTCTTAACTTCCTCTGCGACAAACTGTGTCATTACAGCCTCACCTAACGAGGCGGAGGACTTTTTAAGATTCTCCTGTGCATTACGTTCGTAATCTTGTGCAGCCCCCTCAACTGCCACTTTCATCATGTCCGCCAACCTGTTTCTGGCGTCACGTTCAGCCTCATTTCTGACAGTCTTCTCGACATAGCCTGTAGATGAACCCAAAGCACGCCACTTGTCACAATCCTCGGTTGCCAATCTTTCGCCTGTTGTCACCTCTCGCAGTTTTCTTGTCGGCCGTTGCTCTTCATACTGCGGCTGTTCCGTGGTCTTCCGCTGTTGAGCCAGATACTGCTGGTACTGATAATCAGCCGGAACTGTCTGCCTCTTTGTTCCGCAGGATACGAGCATAATTGCGGCAGCCATAGCTGCCATTACATAACTTTTTCTCATAGTTGTAATAATTAGATGTTGATAATATGGTTATTTGATTATGGATTATGGATTATCGATTGTTTTGCATGTCATAGAGCTCTATCAGATCTAAACCATTATGCTGTATTTCTATTCCTGTTTCCTTACATGCTTCCGCTAACTGTTGTTGAATCAGAGAAAAGAAGACTCTTTCGTTGTACAAGAAATAAGCATACACTGTGTAAGATGTGGGGGAGGTGTTCTTTTCTGCTCTATAAACGTAAAATGGATGCCATAAAATACCTGGGATTTTATCGGTGAGATTAGCCTTCCAGTTTACAATAAGGGTGTCATACCTTTCGGCATATGTTTTCCGCAACTCAGTCGTATCGCAGAGCAAACCAATGTAGCATGTAGAACTTATATGCGCCAAAGTTCTGGCTGCGTCTGTTTTAGCTCGTGTCTTGCCCATGTCTAATCCCTGCTGCAGATCTGATGTCCAACCTTGACCAGTGATTTCGGACATGTACTGATTGTTTCGCATCAGTACAGCATGTTCGGCGACATGCATTGTCAGATTATCTTGTTCAAATGCATGCCATCCACCTTTTAGTATTTCCTTTACACGTGCTTTTATGGCTTTTTCATCTTGTTTTGCAATAATCTTCGCCTGTGCCATAACCCTCACATTGCCCATTGCAAATGTGCAGAACAATGCTGCGATAATAATCTTCTTCATGATTGTGTGTGTGTATATTTGAAATTATTTGATAATGTTACATCTGGTGTCAGTCAGAATGTGGTAAACGACTCCGTATCGCCATAGACATACCCGAAGTCGGTTTTTACGTATGCCCTGTAATAATATGTCTTATAGGGTGAGAGGTTTGATACAGTACGCGTAAACCTATAGGCCTGGTTTTGGGAAACATATTCTGTCTTAGTGGCCGGAACTGCTGTACCTGTGTTAACCGTCGGATTGGTCGATGTAGAATATACAAAACCGTCTGCCGTAACGGCGGGATTCCCATCAGCAAAGGCTCCCTGTAAAGTTGCTTTCCAATACAACGCGGAAACCTCTGATACGGATGTTGCCGGACCGGTGGCAACAACGGGAGCATAGCCGGTATTGAATCTCCTTACCTCACCATATATTGCTTCCCCGTTCTGGATTACATACGATCTGACATAATACGTATGGTCCTCTTCCAGATTATTCAGTTCTGCCTTAAATGCTCCGGCTGCAATTCCGGAAACCCTTATCACCTTGTGTTTGAGCGTCGGGAAATCGTATGAGTCGCTATAGCAGAAGCCGCGTTCTGTAATGGCTGGCTCTCCAATAGCCGTGACAGTGGCGTTGAGTGTCGCGCTCGTGTATCTTATATTGCTTACGTCCGACGTAACTACAGAGGCTTGCGTATACGATGTGACGAAATCCAAGGCACTGCCATACACGGCAGAACCGTCTTGAATGGCGTATGCCCTGAAATAATAGCGCTTATTATAGTCCAGACCCTTCACACTGGCAGAAAAATTTCCCGTTCCTGTTCCGCCCACAACTATCTTTGTATCCTCAATTGTCGGAGTATATCGGGAAGATGATACGCAGAAGCCTTTCTCCGTGTAGGCCGGGCTGCCGGCTTGGGTAATGGCTCCGTTCAGAAACGCAGAAGACGAGGTTATCCCGCTTGCGGCGTATGTGTTGACGCTTGTGGGAGTGCTTTGGGTGCTGAAAGTAACGACATTGCCATAGACAGGATTTCCTGACTGGATAGCATAGGCACGGACATAATACGTAACAGGATACTCGAGATTCGTCACTTGCAATGAGTAATTTCCGGCACCGGAGCCGCTTACCGTTCTACGATTGTCAGCGATAGTCGGATTGTTGTGCTTGGAGTAGCAGAAACCTTTCTCGGAGTATGCCGGGACACCTGCGTTTAATATGGAGGCATTGAATGTTGCCGTAGATGCCCCTATCTGGGTGACAGCAGACGTGGAAAGTTCTGTGCCCTGCTTTGATGTCGAGAATGATACTGTGTTACCATATATAGCCGTTCCATTCTGTATGAGATAGGTCCGCACATAGTATGTCTGTACCGGAGACAGTCCACTGATGTTGCAGGAAAAATTCTTGTCAGAAGTAACAGGGGACGACAGTTTCCTGATGCAGGCCGATACGGTAGGAGTGGATTGAGTGTCATATACAAAACCGCGTTCTGTATACGGTGGTATCCCTGCATTGGCTACTTCTCCATTGAAAGTTACCGTCGTGTTGGTGATGTCCGTAACGTCAAGGGTGTTCACCACAGCACCCGCGTTGTTGACTGCCACGACTTTAACTTCGACATTGCCGTTGCCGCTGGTCGAGCGCACCACAATATTAGCCTCGTTGGTTCCACCTGGCAGCTTGCTGCGATCCAGTTTCACTACTATGGTTGCCGTCTTACCATATCTTAATATATCCGTTTCGGGCTCTACGGACAACCATACGCAGTTTCCTGTCTCGACCTTGTAGGCCAGATCCGTATATCCGGTATTGACTATTGTAAAGGAAAGTGTTGACAGTTTCTCTCCGAAGTCCAGTTTGGTCTTGTCCGCTGTAATCGATGCCGGTATTCGCTCTATAGTCATGTGTATCGATGTCGGTTCGCCGGCTTTTACTATAGTGCTGAGGGTGTTTTGCCTATAGCCTTCCTTGTTTATCAGAAGGGTATAATTGCCCGGGGCAAGATTGACAAAGGAGAACGAACCGTCGGAACCAGTTACGGAGGAGGTTCCTCCGGGATTCAACGACACGTTTACCGTTGCAACGGGTTCGCCGGTGGTGCGGTCGGATACACTGCCGGCAATGCTGCCGGTGGTTGATTCTTCCGAGATGTCCGATGAGCAGGCACAGAACAGTGCCATTGCCAACAAGGACAGGAGAGATGCAATCTGTTTCATATCTTATCTTTATTTATTGTTGCGGAATGACTGTCAGCTGTACATCCACCTGCTGGGCTTTGCCGCTGACGGCCATGATGGTCTTGCGGTTTGGCTGATAGCCGGATTTCTGTACGGTGACGGTATATTGCAGGGCATCAAGTCCGTCAAACTTATAATACCCGTTTGCATCCGTTTTCTGTGAAATGCCAGAAGGCGACAGTACCACGGTGGCATTTTCAAGAGGCATCCCGCTGGCATAGTCCGTAACGGTGCCATGAATAGCCGCAAAAATCTCATAGTCGTCCGAACCTGAACATCCGGACATACAGAACAACAAAGCTACCGCAAAGGCGCTGTTGAGCAACCGACATAATAATGAGCACTTGGTGCTTGATTGTGAGTTGTATTTCATAGTCTTTTTTATTATATATATCATGTCTTTATCACAATCTCTTAAGAAGAGAGTGTGACGAAGACAAATATCACTGAAACACAAATAGTTATACAGTCAGAATTTCTTCTCTTGCTCAACAAATGACATAAATATGCCGGTTTGTGCTAAATTTATCACCTGCCTATATGGTTCAATCACAAATATTTTTATAAATTTGCATATAAAATCACACTCTCTTCTTAAGAGATTGTGATTTTATCTTATCCTATCAACCTTTACAATTAGCTTATTATCTACCTATTAGCATGTATTAATCTCATAATAGGCTATATCTATCCATCCATATCATTTCGTTAGGCAACCAGAGATATTAAAGCGTGGTTTCGGACACCCGAAGCCAGTTGTTCCGATGCCACGGACACGTTCCCGCTAACGCGGATGACATCTCTCGAAAAGTCCCGACCGTCACAACCTGGTATACATTATATATAATATATAGGAAAGATCCCGTCCTCGCCAAGGCATTCGGAAAAGGCCGCAGAAACTTCCCGAAAAGGATATGGCTGCAGATGCTGCCACTCGCTTCTACACGTGCGTGTGCGCGCATATTATAAATAAGGTATAAGGCGTAATCAGAGCTGCCGGAAGAAGGATGAACAAGTGTCTGCATCGTTCAGACCTAATGGTTTTACCGGAATGGGCTTCACTGTGGTTCAGGAGGAAACCGGCAGGGACAAATGCCCGTTCTGTCAAGCCGGCACTTTTTGTCAGGATATTTCAATATGTCATCGGCCATCCCCGGAGGGGCTGAAGCGGTTCCTCCCATGCGTCTTCACAGTCTCCCAAACGCGTCCTCGTGATGTCAAGGTTTAGACACCGTGGTCTTGAGCGTTAAGACCGTCGGTCTTCGCGCCCAAGACCACGGTCTTTCGACCCGAAGACCGCGGTGTCTTTTTTTGGGGTATGCGAGATGCCTGACACAGGAAGACGTAACGCACATTTTTGTATCCCCACGACATGTCCCAATGCCGCCGCAACGGCCTATAGAACAGAAAAATACGAATGAAACGGTATAACGTACTGGGGACACGCCGGGCATTGGAGCCCAACTATAATCCGCAAAACGAAATGTTCTCGCCTTCCAAAACGAAGCGTTCCATTCGGAAAAACGAAACGTACCTCAAATCACCATTTTTAAAAAATTTCGACCCGGCTTCGCCGGGTGTCTTAATGCCTCCCGGCTCAGAATTTGAAAGCCATTCGGACGATGTTCGAATGGCTTTCTTTTCGCTTTACGCTTTGGGTCGCTTCGCGACCGCTTTACGCTTACGCTACCTCGCGTATCGTTTTATACGCGGCCACGCTCTGCGCTTTGACGATCAGTCCGCGGAAGGCCAGACGCGAGCCGACATACGCGCTCGAATTCGAAGCATCGACACTCGCATACGCGAACGACACGCCGCCATTCGCATACGCGTTGCTGCTGCCGCGATAGACCACACGGCCTGTTC
>CAMWRK010000114.1 GCA_947176655.1 uncultured Prevotellaceae bacterium
GCGGCATACGTTGCGTTTCTATTTGGATTCTTCAGAATCACATATATAGATAAGTGTATAGGCGTGCAGTCTTGATCAGGCAACACGAAAACGATGCAAAAACAGAAAGGCAAAGGGGGAATCACTTCTTCCTTGAATACTTCTTTATGAGGTTGTATGCCTGATAAAGTCCCATTTCTCCGGCACGCGAGAGGTCAGCCAGCCCTTTCTCCGTGTCATTGGACAGTATAAAAGCGATGCCACGGTTGAAATATGTTTCCGGCATTCCGGCATCTCTGCGCATAGCCTCAGTATAGGCATCAATGGCAGATGGATAATCCTTGAGCTTCATGTAGGTATTGCCCATGTTGTATGCTGCGTATGGGAAATCTGCTATGGCATTGGAACACAGTTTGTAGTCCTGCAATATCTCCATGTAACGCAGACGCAACTCACCTTCGTTGATAGGCTGTGCCTCGATCTGGGAGGTGCGTACCTGTGCGCGGAGAAAATGGAAAAGGGGCTCCGGGACAGGACGGGAAACGATGATGGAGTCCAGAACGGACATGGCCGTCTCGAAATCGCGGACTATGTAGTTGTCCAGCACCATCTGACAACTGTTGCCAAGAACCATGTCGCGCACTATCCGTTCCTGGTGCATACTGATACGTCCGCTATCCAGAGGCACTTCCTCGCTGCACACAAGAAGCGGCAGTTCAAGGTGGTTGAGGGCGGAAAACTCCTCGACAACCTTGCTGTAAGGTACATAGCGTCTTGTGGGATGTTCTGCGCGATAGAAAGCGAGAATATACATAGGCAGGCACTTGAGTTCCGTCTGGCGGTTCTGGACACGTCCGCGAATCTCGCTGGCATAACCGTCAGGCTCGGTCTGTTCGTCATCTACAACCAGTTTGTTGTAGTCCTCTATGTTGCGTTCACTCTTCTTTCTTGTTGATTTGTCCGCCTTGTATGTGCCGGTACGGGCTTCCATTTCGGCCTTGAGGACACGGAACTCATCGCGCTCGGCTCCATATCTGTCACCTATCTTCCGCAATATGGAGGCACGCTGACGATAGCCTGCCCAGAACTGCGGATATGCCTCTATGACAGTGCTTATGTCCCGTATGGCACCACGGTAGTCTCCGGTCTGGTCCAAAAGAATGGCACGGTTGTAAAGGGCAATCATATTGTCTGGCTCCACGTCGAGAACATAATCGAAATCCTCTATCGCCCTGTTGTCATCGCCCACCTGGGCACGCAACAGACCACGGTTGTAATGTGCCACATAGTTATAGCGGTCTATGTCAATAGCCATATCATAGTCAGACATGGCTCCGCGAATATTATGCTGCTGATAGCGAGCCAAAGCCCTGTTGACGTACAATCCAGGCACACGCGGTTTCTGCACAATAGCCCGATCCAAAGTGTGCTCTGCATCACCATACTGTTCGCGGCTGGCGTACATGGCAGCCTTCATGCTCAATGCGTTGCCATCGAATCTGTCCAGCACCAAAGCACTGTCCACCCACTCCTCGGCACGCAGCGTGTCTTTCATGGCCAAGGCAACCTGAGCCTTCATGGTGCACTGGGATGATTCTCTTGGCCACAGGGACATCATGCTGTCCAATGCCGAGTCGGCACTGTCGAACTGTCCCAACTCCATAAGACACAACACCATATTGTGCCAGTTGTTCCTCTCCATAGGATTCTGCTGCAAAGAGGCCTGATAGTCCTCTACAGCCTGGGCATAATGTTCCATATTGACACGGCACAATCCGCGCAGGGTATAATATTGTGCCGTATACGGACGCCTTTCCAATGCCAGAGAGCAATCGGCCTCTGCACCGGCATAATCCTCAAGATAAAACTTGGCCATACCTCTATAAAAGTAAGGCTCGGCCAAGTATGGTTTGGCCGATATGACAGAATTGAAACGCTGTATTGCCAGAACATAGTCTTCGTAATATAGGGCATTGCGTCCCATAAGTATCACCCTGTCTGTATTGAGCTGTGGGAACACCTCCGTGTGCAACAACAACAGGCATGCAAGCAAAAAGAGCAATCGTTTCATAATTCCATCAAAGCAAGAAGCCTTTGCCCGACAGAAAGCGCGGCCACACAAAGCTGCCGCTATTCCGTCAGACAAAAGATATAAAAACTATTTGCGCGGAGGCTTTACCTTATAGTCCGCATGGAACACACCTTTCACCAGTTGTTTCAGCTTGGAAGCCATAAGCTGGCGGCGAAGTCCCTTGAGATGATCCGTGTAGACAACCCCGTCAAGATGGTCGAACTCATGCTGCATGACACGGGCAAGATAACCGTCCACCCATTCGTCGTGCTCCTGGAAGTCCTCGTCAAGATACGTCACACGTATGCGCTTCGGGCGCGTTACCTTCTCAGAAAGCCCAGGCAGAGACAGGCATCCTTCCTCCATGCTCTCGGTCTCGCTGTCATCGACTTCCTCTATGTACGGATTGATGAATGTACGCTTATATCCGGCATACTGCGGTTCATCTTCGCTGATACAATCAAGGTCTATGATGGCCATACGTATGGAAAGCCCCACCTGCGGTGCGGCTAGTCCGACACCATGGCTTTTTGCCAATGTATCCCACATGTCGCGGATAATGTCTTTCAATCCCGGATAGTCCGGTCCGATTTCCTCTGTTTCCTTGCGCAACACCGGCTGTCCGTATGTATATATCGGTAATATCATTTAGTCAAATTCTTTAGTAATATGCATGTTATCAGCGTCTTCTCTCCATCCATCCCTGCAGGATTATGGTGGCACTGATTTCGTCCACCAACGCCTTATCTCTGCGAGCCTTGCGGCCTATACCGCTGTCAAGCATCGCCTGATGAGCCAATACACTGGTGTATCTCTCGTCCCACCACTCTACCGGTATATCCGGAAAGACAGAAACAAGTCTTGAAACAAAAGCCTGGACGCGAGGCAAATTCTCGCTATCCAGGCCATTTGTCTGTTTTGGCAACCCGACAACGAACCTCTCCACCGGCTCCTTTGCCACGTAGTCTTGCAAAAACTTAATCAGAGAGGGAGTATCCACGGTCGTCAGTCCTCCTGCAATAATCTGACACGGGTCAGTGACTGCCAGACCGGTGCGCCGTTTGCCATAATCGATACTCAGTACGCGAGCCATGCTTACTTCTGGTAAAGCAACCAAGCGCCCTCGTATGTAGCACTGACCTTGTCGCGGCTCTGAGCGGCAGAAATCTTATCGTTATGGGTGCTGAGTATTACACGGAACATATTTGAAGGGCTCTTCACTATCTGTGCCTGATAGCCCTGACCCTTCAGTTTGTTCTGCAGGGCTGTAGCATTGGCCTGTACACCGAAACTGCCCACCACCACGCTGTAAGCCTTAAGACCGGTACCGTTGACCATGGTAACATCCTCTGTGCGGACACTGACATTACTGTAATCGGAAACCGGAGTTACGGTCTGCACGGGAGTAACAGCCACGTTCGAAGTCCCGGTCTGGGAGTTCACAGGGGTAACGGTAGTCGATACAGACTGCTGTTCCTGTGCTTTCTTATAAGCTTGCTTGTACGCACTCTCCTTACTCTTACAAGAACTCATGGCAAAAACCACAAGCAGGGCTGAACCCATCATAAAAATCTTCTTCATAACAAAGTATTGTATAGGTTTACATAAATGTCTGTCCACGGTGACCTCCTGTATATGTATCAGGCTGTCACAATATGAATTCAACAATGCAAAGATACGATAAATTGACGAAACAGAAACGGCACCACTTATAATAATGCTTTCATCCAGCATAAAAATAGTTAAATGAGAACAAAAAGCCTAAGTCTGCCAACAGTTATATAAATAAATTCCTTACATTTGCAAGGTAAACAATTCCGGGCAACGCAGCAGGAGTTGTAGCGAGAACATTATAACACTAACACCTACTTAAACGTTCTTAAATTTATGAAAGCAGTTAACTATTTACTCGCCTTTATCGGCGGTGCTGCGGTTGGTGCAGCTTGCGGTATTCTGTTTGCTCCCGAAAAAGGTGCCGACACCAGAGCAATGATTGTAGAGACTCTCAAAAAGCGCGGCATCAAGCTCAGCAAGAAAGAGATGGAAGACCTGGCCAGCGACATTGCGGAAGACCTTGGTCTGAACAACGCAGAATAAGCCGTCCGCCCACACAGCCTCATTAAGGTTTCACGTGTTCGGTAGGCAACCAGTTTCCCCCAGAACCGCAGAACCTCAAGAAAACACCATTTGGACATTGGAAGAATTCAGAGAACTCTTTATTCTGCTGAAGGAGTATATCCACAAGCAGAAGGAAAATATCGCCCTGGGCGCGACAGAGGGCATGACGATACTGCTCTCTGTCGCCGCAACAGGATTCATCCTCATCATGCTGGGAAGCATAGTGCTCCTCCTGGGAGGTTTTGCACTGGCATTCTGGATTGGCGAGCTCACGGACTCGGCAGCATTTGGATTCGGGATTCTTGCCGGCGCGACATTACTGCTGGCAATTGTTTTCTGGTTCAAACGCAAGCAATGGGTTCTACAGCCCATCGCACGACTGATGGTACAGATATTCCTGGAGGACAGGCATAACGGAAACGACAACGATTCCAAACAGCAGAAATGACAACAGCACAGGACATACTGAACCAAAGGGACGTGCTCAAGGCCATACAGCAACACAGAGCATCCAAACAGGCGGAAATAGACAAACTCCACAAGAAAATGGGAGCGGCGTTCTACAACGCCCTAGCGCCACTGCCGCGTGCAACCAATAAAGTTGATTACGCCATGCAGCTGGCACGCAATGCGTTCAACATCTGGCAAGGAATAACAATAGGTATGAAAGTGGTACGTGGTTTCCGCTCTGCATTCGGAAGAAAATGAGCGACGGCAATTTCAATCGGGCACTCCTGCCCCACACGCCATACCACAGCGGTCTGGCAACCGGACGGATGCAGATGCGCAATCGCGCTGAAGAGGCACTGAAAGCCATACTGTCCAAACATTTCCCAGACATCAGTCCGGACAAACAAGCCGAGATTCTAAACGAATACAAGGAACGGACACGCATCTGACTGCGCGTCCGTTCTTTGTATATATGGGTTGATATATCATTACGTAATGCGCAGCTACACTACAGACACCTTGGCAGCAGCAGCCTTGCACCTCTCACGCAAGGCCTGCTGATCGGCATCGGGAGTATCCCAGCACACCACAACGCCCATGCGGCGACCGACATGAGCCTCCGGTTTGCCGAATATCCGCAGGTAGGTACGCGGTTCTGCGCATACATGTTCCATGCCTGTATAGTCCGGGCACGATGTCTCTATGCCAGACAGGATAACGGCACTGGCTCCCTGACGCTCCATGGTAATTTCAGGAATCGGCAACCCAAGAACCGCACGGCAGTGCAACTCAAACTCGCTGAGATTCTGTGTCCCGGCAAGAGTTACCATACCGGTATCATGCGGACGTGGGGAGAGTTCGCTGAAGATAACGCCGTCCTTTTCGCTGACAAAGAACTCTACGCCCCATATACCGGCACCGGTCAATGCCTCCGTGACCTTGGCCGCCATTTCGCGGGCTGCATCCAGATGTTCCGGACGCATACGGCGCGGCTGGAAACTTTCCTGATAATCGCCGCCCTTCTGTACATGCCCTATGGGAGGACAGAACAGTGTCGGGCCATCCTTTTGTGTAACTGTAAGCAAAGTTATCTCGTAATCGAAAGGAATGAACTGCTCCACAATAACTTCCATTATGTCACCCCTCGAACCTTCGCAGGCACATTCCCATGCAGCCGGCAGATCTTCGGCACTGTCAACCTTGCTCTGGCCATGTCCGCTGGACGACATCAACGGTTTGACAATACACGGGAAACCTATCACCGCGGCAGCGGCAACAAGTTCGTCGTATGTCGTTGCATAACGGTAGTCTGCGGTCTTCAACCCCAATTCGGTATGTGCCAGTTCACGTATAGCCTTACGGTTCATCGTGAAGTTGACAGCACGTGCACTTGGCACAACCTGTATGCCTTTCTGCTCACATTCGTATAGTTTCTCCGTGCGGATAGCCTCTATCTCTGGAACAATAATATCAGGACGAACCTCTCCGACAACCTTCATCAGTTCATCACCGTCCAGCATGTTGAACACGCGACGTTCGTCGGCCACCTGCATGGCAGGGGCATTGTCGTACTTGTCGCATGCCACCACGTACTGACCCTTTCTCTGGCACGCAATGACGAACTCTTTGCCGAGTTCGCCAGAACCAAGAAGCAAAATCTTTTTCATATCAGCTCAATCCCTCTATTTCTCCATTTACAATATCTATCTTCTCGGCCTGCGGCACCTTGGGCAGTCCGGGCATACGCAATATCTCTCCTGCTATCAGCACGACAAACTCACTACCTCTGTTTATGACAACATCACGTATTGCGATAGTAAATCCCTCTGGAACACCGTATGCCTTCTGGTCGGCAGAGAAAGAATACTGGGTCTTGGCTATGCAGATAGGATAATGTGTCAGACCCAGTTCCTCTATCTTCTGCAACATCTTCTTCGCCGCCGGCGTGAAGGAAACTCCACTGCCACCATACACTTTGGCAACCACAGCCTTAGCCTTGGCCTCGATACTGTCCTCATCTGCATAGGCATAACACAAAGACTCGGATGGATGCTTGTCTATAGTTTCGGCAACAAGACGTGCCAGCTCCTCAGCACCGGCTCCGCCCTCGTTGAAGGCATTGTTCACGGCAAAGCCAATGCCCATTTCCGCACAATGTTCGCGGCAGAAAGCGATCTCTTCGTCCGTGTCAGAGGCGTAACGGTTGAAGCACACCACTACGGTCTGGCCGAAACCTTGCAGATTACGGATATGCCGGTCAAGATTCCTTACACCTTCTTTCAACCCTTCCATATTCGGTTCCTTGATAGCCTAGACGGGAACTCCACCGTGCATCTTCAGTCCCTGCGTTGGGG
>CAMWRK010000115.1 GCA_947176655.1 uncultured Prevotellaceae bacterium
CTGCAACACCCGCCGTGGCTATACGGACGGCTGAAGCAGAGGCATGCCCCAGTTTGTCTCCCACATATAATCTCCTTGCAATGAAAAGCATGATGATACCTTTCTGTTACCGGCATTCTTACTCTACACGCCCCGGATAGGCTTCAAGAGCTTTACTCAGGACCAAAAGTGCACGCACGAGATCATCTTTCTTCAGGACATAAGCAAGACGCACCTGATTGCGGCCTGCCCCCGGAGTGGTATAAAAACCAGAGGCTGGAGCCATCATTACCGTCTCTCCCTCCCATTGAAATTCCTTCAGGCACCATGCACAGAACTTATCTGCATCGTCAACGGGCAGTTTCGCTACCGTATAGAAAGCTCCCATAGGTATCGGGCTATATACTCCAGGGATACGGTTCAGTCCGTCAATAAGGCACTTGCGGCGTTCCACATACTCGTCATATACTTCGCGGCTATACTCCCCTGGCTCGTCCAGTGAAGCCTCGGCGGCAATCTGTCCGACAAGCGGCGGACTAAGACGCGCCTGGCAGAACTTCATCACGGCTTTGCGCACCTCCGGATTTTTGGTAATGAGAGCACCTATTCTGATACCGCATTCCGAATACCGCTTGGATACGGAATCTATGAGCACGACATTATTTTCTATGCCCTCCAAATGACAAGCCGATATATATGGAGAACCAGTATAAATGAACTCTCTGTACACCTCGTCGGAGAACAGGTACAGGTCATACTTCTTCACGAGATCGCGTATCTGGTTCATCTCACGGCGCGTATACAGATAGCCAGTCGGATTATTGGGATTACAGATAAGTATGGCACGGGTATGTTCGTTTATAAGTTCCTCGAACTTTTCAACCTTAGGCAAAGAAAATCCCTCCTCAATAGTAGTCGAGATTGTACGAATGCGTGCACCAGCCGAAATAGCGAAAGCCATATAATTGGCGTAGGCCGGTTCCGGCACAATTATTTCGTCACCGGGATTCAGACACGCCAGAAAAGAGAACAACACTGCCTCCGAACCTCCGCTTGTGATAATTATATCATCGGCAGTGAGTTTTATATTATATGATGCATAATACTCGACCAGTTTGTTTCGATAACTGAGATAGCCCTGAGAAGGACTATATTCAAGTATCTTTCGGTCTATGTTGCGTATCGCATCAAGTGCTGATTGTGGTGTTGGCAAATCTGGCTGACCGATATTCAGATGATAGACATGAATACCGCGCTTTTTGGCATCATCTGCCAAAGGAGCAAGTTTCCGTATTGGTGATTCGGGCATTTCCTGTCCGCGAACTGATATTTGTGGCATAAATGTTGAACGTAATTAATGTTTAGTGTAATCTTTACTTTGAATCAGAATCGCTATATGTGAACCAATATATTTTATTGCATATAAGATTCTACTAATGAAACCAAGAGCCAATGAAATAGTAATTCCAATATGTACCATGATACTTCTCTGTACAAGCCTTGTACTGATGTTCACGGGTCTCTGCATTATGACAACGCAGATTCATGTAATCATTATATAGGCTGTCCATGTATCTGTCCTCATGCAAATGCTTTCCGTCAAGTTCATCGTTATAATACAGAACCATTGCTTCGCGATAATGCGTAGGCATGTTCTCGTCGACGGTATAGTATTCAGGCAATACCTCGGCAAAGCGCAAGAGGTTCCGGTCAAGAAGCAGAGCACACAGGTAATAATCAACCAAAGGCCTTGCACGCAGACTGTCGGCACGTGTAGCTGCCGAATCTGACAGAAAATCCATTCTCCTTGCGAGAGCTTTCTCCAGAAAAGCGGTGGCATTACAATGAATACCTTTAGGTACGGCCTGCAATTGACTATAGACCAACGTCGGAACATGATATAGACGGGCGGATGGTAGCGTATCCGGCAACAGATTGTCACTACCAAACAGACAAGGATCAAGGAACAACTTATATGCAAGTTCTCCACGTCTGCTCAAAGCATACGCACGCAGTGAGGTTACGGTATTGTTCATCGCGGTCTCGCTGAGATGGTATCTGTCAATAAGGGAATAGTCGCCACGGTGAACTGAACACGCCAAAGCCAACTGTTTATGCAGTTGACGGTCAGTATTGGTTATGAACATACAGGACATCATACCGAAACACGAGATAAGGACATTCACTCCAAGATAATTGAACACCGGAGCATGCTCACCTCGATCCTCGTGGTAAATATGGCTAAACAATATGGCTAACGCGGAGACAACGATAAAGAACAAGAATGAAAACAAAGGGATTTCGTTTTCCAAAGACATTGCGGATGATGGAGAAATCCCGGTCATAAGCCCAAGCACGATATAGGACGGCCACACGGCCAATGCCTTGAAACGCAGAGGAAAATGCATCAGCCACAACAGGATAAGAGCCGGTATGGAGCACAACAACGTTCCAAGTATCGCACTTACCCACAATGTAGAGTACTCCGGCACAACAGGATAATCCACAGCTCCTGAGCCAATATAGTTAGACAAGGCAACGATATGCACCTGATGCCTCATAAACATGACGAGGGAATAGGACACAAAGAGCAACATGCACGCTACTGTAAGAAAACGTGCCGCAAGCTGCGTACTCTTATAATGGTACTTCATCTCTGTCTGCCGTTGGTACTTATGCCAACTTTCTATTGCACAATATCCACACGGCTCTACCCTGCTTACCAGAGCAGCTCCCGTGCGGATATACATTAATAATATATATATTATCTTCTCGCCTAAATCCGGTTCATCACCAAACTCACTCCTTGAGCATTCTCAAGACACAGGCACTGCGAGCCGGAAGATAAAGTTTGAGCCACCCTTTACCGTCCTTGGCCAACTCACGGTCATAGATGGTCAGATGCTTAAGTGTATCGTCGTTGAAACCCTTGCCACCGAACTTTACATCATCCGTATTGAGCAGGTACTGGTACGTGCCGGCCTTGACCATAAAGCCATAATCGGTATAGCTGCGGAAAGGACTGAAGTTAAAGAAGAAGAGTAATTCACCACGCTGGAATGCAAACACCTGGTCACCATCATTATGCCATATCTCGGCGACACTGGTCTTCTGCATATCCTTCTCGCTCTTTATGACTCTAAGCATGGCACCGTCAAAGTCGCCCAACAAATGGTAACAAAGTTCCCTATTATCCACCAAGCTCCACTGGCGACGCGCATAATGATGACTCCAGCCATTTCCTTCCCTTGGGAAATCTATCCACTCGGGATGCCCGAACTCATTACCCATAAAGTTCAGATAACCGCCATTCATTGTTCCGCATGTAAGCAGACGTATCATCTTGTGCAAAGCTATACCTCGCTCAGCCGTAAAGTTCTCGTCTCCTTTCTTGAAGTGCCAGTACATGTCAGAGTCCACAAGACGGAAAATTATGGTCTTATCGCCAACAAGAGCCTGATCGTGACTTTCACAATAGCTGATAGTCTTCTCGTCGGAACGGCGGTTTGTTGTCTCCCACAACATACTGCTCGGCTTCCAGTCTTCATCGCGCAATTCCTTGATTATCTTAATCCAATAATCAGGTATATTCATGGCCATGCGGTAGTTGAAACCATATCCTCCTGCCTCAAACGATGCAGCCAGACCAGGCATGCCGCTTACTTCTTCCGCAATGGTAATTGCTTTGCGGTTTATCTGATGAATCAGACAATTGGCAAGAGTCAGATAAACAATGGCATTATCATCCTGCGTACCGTTATAGTAGTCGCCATAGCCATTGAAAGTCTGACCGAGACCATGACTATAGTATAGCATCGATGTGACACCGTCGAATCGGAAACCATCGAAATGGAATTCATCCATCCAATACTTGCAGTTACTCAGCAGGAAGTGGAGAACCTCGTTCTTGCCGTAATCGAAACAGAGGCTGTCCCATGCCGGATGTTCACGACGCTCTCCCTGGTAGAAATACTGACACGGATCACCAGCAAGATTGCCGAGTCCCTCGACCTCATTCTTAACCGCATGGCTATGCACGATATCCATAATGACGGCAATGCCCATACCATGAGCATCGTCAATAAGAGCCTTCAGTTCCTCCGGTGTGCCGAAGCGGCTGCTTGCAGCAAAGAAATTACTTACATGATAACCGAAACTTCCATAATATGGATGTTCCTGAATGGCCATTATCTGAATACAGTTGTATCCGGCTTTGTATATACGAGGCAATACGTTCAGGCGAAACTCTTCATACGTTCCGACCCTTTCCGCCTCCTGCCCCATGCCAATGTGGCACTCATATATAAGCAACGGGCTTGTATTGGGCTTGAACTTAACATTCTTCCATTCATATTTTTGCTCCGGTTCCCAAACCTGAGCTGAGAATACCTTGGTCTGCTCGTCCTGAACCACACGACGTGCCCATGCCGGGATACGTTCACCGCTACCGGTTTCCCAGTGCACGCTCATCTTGTACAAGTCGCCGTGTTTAAGAGCCTTTTCTGGCAATACAAGCTCCCAATTGCCTGTATCGCCAACTTTACTGAACGCATAGTGTCCTTCCTCTTTCCAACCATTGAAATCACCGATAAGATAAATGGCTGTTGCATTTGGAGCCCACTCGCGTATAATCCAGTTCTTGCCATCCTTGTGCAGTCCGAAATACAGATAGCCTGTAGCAAATTCCGAGAGAGTCTTCGCACCGTTGTCTGTCAGTTCCGCGATTTTGTCAAGAGCCGACTGATGACGACCGTTTATAGCATCTGCATACTCTGCCAGATACTTGTCGTTTCTGATTAACCGCAACACAGCCGGAACCTTTTTGGTTTCCGGAGCAACCGTCGTCATTGTAATTGTGTTCCTGGTGCTTTTTGCTTCAGCCGTAGTCTTTGTGGCAACAGCTGCATTCTTCATGGTTTTGGACGCCTTTGGAGCATCGGTTCTCTTGGTTGCCATATATGCAAATTTTAAATAGATACTTTCTTAGAGTGTACTTACAGCACATCAGCAGACGACTTTCTCTCCGGCACGGAATTCTCCTTCGTAGCGATTGCCATCTTTGTCCTCAAGGATGCCGTATCCGTCCTTCAGCCCAGCCCGGAAATGCCCCTTGTATGTAGTCCCGTCACTTTGTCTCAGTATGCCTTCTCCCTCCATGACTCCGTCAACCCAGTCACCGTCATATACATCTCCGCTGGCTGATGTATATTTACCTTTGCCGTGCTGGCGGTTATGTTTCCAGTCACCGATGTATACGGCACCGCTGTTCCAGGTAAATGTACCGTAACCGTTTTGGTCACCATCCAGGAAATTACCGACATACTTATCACCGTTACTGAAAGTGAAAATGCCCTCTCCGGTACGTTGACCGTTGACATAGGCACCCTCATAGACATTCCCGTCGGCAAAAGTGTATATGCCGCTCCCGTGCTGCTCATCATTATGCCATTCGCCGACATACCTGTCTCCGGTTGAGTATACGAAAGTCCCATGACCTGATTTCATATTCTCTGCCCATCCGCCTTCGTAGCGGTTACCGTCGCCCCAGTCAAAAACGCCTTCTCCGTCCTTCATGTCATTCTTCCAGGTGCCGACATAAGAAGCTCCGTTGCTGTACGTGTATGTTCCCTTGCCCTCGCGCATGTCGTTCACCCAATTGCCGACATAGACGTCTCCGTTGTAGTAATACATCGTACCATTGCCGTGCTGATAATCGCGAAACCACAGTCCCTCGTACCGATTGTTGTTGATAAAATAATACGTACCGATGCCGTGCTGCTGATCCTGATACCAGTCGCCGACATACTTTTCTCCATCGGCAAATTCATAAGTACCCTGACCGTGGCGTTTGCCTTTTACATACATACCCTCATGACGGTCGCCGTTTTTGAAACGCGTAACCCCGTGTCCGTATGGTTTTCCTCTGACAATCTCGCCCTGATAAACTCCCCCGTTGGGAAACTCATAAGAACCTATCCGAATTTCCTGTGCGGAAGAACCGGCTACGGCCCCAAAAAACAAAATTGCCGTTGTAAGTATGTAGCGTATAAAAAAAATATTGTGCTGCAAAGTGTTCTTTATTATCTGTTTGCAGACAAAGATATGGAAAATAAATGATTTTCCCCAAACATTTTGTGCCTTTTTGCCTATTTTGCACATTTTTAACCGGAAAGAGGCTCTGCTGCATATACAAGAGACCCGACAGAAATGCGTTCATCTGCATTTCTGCCGAGCCCCAATAGATAGTTACACGCAACTTTGTCACGTTATGGATTCATCGGTGTATCCTCTGGGGAAATATTATCCGATTCGTCAGCCGTCTCCATTGCATCCAGCCATGTAGCTGCAATCTCCTGAGGTATTTCAAAAGCATCTTCCTGGCTGTAGCCCATAGCACTGTCCGCATAAACCTTTTTAAGAAAGAGAGCCGCAACAGGCAATGCTGCCGATGCACCCTGGGCATACGTCATAGATGCGAAATGAACATCACGCTCGTCTCCACCAACCCATGCGCCAAAGGCAAGGCTCGGCGTATATCCGATAAACCAGCCGTCGGAATTGTCATTTGTCGTTCCCGTCTTGCCTGCCATAGGAGCCGTGATATTGTATCGGAAACGCATACGGGAACCAGTGCCTCCGTCCATGACACCACGCATCAATTCTACCATCTTCCATGCTGCGTCCCTGCTGATGACATGCTTTATCTGAGGTGTAAATGAGGTTATGACATTTCCTTCGCTATCCTCTATCTTCGTCACAAATCGCGGTGCACGGCGCATTCCCTCCTTGGCAAATCCAGTATATGCGCTCACCATTTCCAGCACCCTGATTTCGCATGCGCCGAGACACAATGCCATAGTAGGCTCTATTTCCCTGTTCAGGACACCGAACTCATGTATCAGACTCACCAGCAACTCAGGACTCAGCTGGTTCATAAGCCATGCGGAAATCCAGTTGTTGGACTGAGCAAGTCCCCAC
>CAMWRK010000116.1 GCA_947176655.1 uncultured Prevotellaceae bacterium
CGGTAATACAATGCCAGCCCATAGAAATCAGTTTCTTCCGTTCTTCTACATCTCTGTTTCGATTTCGTTCAATCTTATTCTGCCAGAACTTGACATTTGATTTAGGAAGAACAAAACATTTGCACCCTTCATGCCCATGCCAAAAGCAACCATTTACAAAGATGACTGTTCTGTATTTGCGCAATACAAGGTCTGGGTGTCCAGGAAGTCGCGGATGATTCAATCTATAACGGAACCCACGACTAAACAGGAACTTGCGTACCAGCAGTTCCGGCTTTGTGTCCCTTCCTTTAATTGCTGACATACAACGGTGTCTCTGTTCTTTGGTCAGCTTGTCCATATCATTTAATTATCGTCAATTTAGCAGAAATTCCTGAATATGATAAGCAGATGCCAGGCGGGGGCAGGCAGCTTTGCTTCTATTGCTGATGTCATGATTTTTCCGCTCTACTGTCGACCACTTCCTGAACTCCCCACCGGCTTCTACACAGTCCCCAAGATGTGTCTTCGTGATGTGCCGGTTCAGACACCGTGGTCTTGGAGCTCATGCTCATTGAGCTTGGCCTCCAAGACCACGGTCTTTCGCCCCCAAGACCGCGATGCCCTTGGTGGGGGGGATGCGAGACACAAGGCGCATGCAGACATCGTGCGTTCCCGCGTATTCGTACAGTACGCACATATTGTATTCCAACTTATTGCAATGCAAGAACATACATATATAATAGAGTTAATGACGTGAGGTACATTCCGTTTAAGATTCCATACATCACGGTCACATCTTCTCCACCAATACACCCAAAGAGCTATTAGTACGCCGAGGACATCGGTCAAAGTCCATCTGCCACCACACCAATATGTAATTTTTTTTCAATATGTCATATCTTGACAAAGACCTTTGCTTTGTACATACAGCGGAGAATGAGGAATATGATCAGGAAGTTTCCGAAGGTCTCCCACACGCCGTACCATTGTCCGAGATATGGTTTGATGCCATAGCTGAGTGACTGGACTATGCTGCGGAAACTGATAACCTCGCCGAGCATATATGCCACTATGGAATTTGTGCCGTATATCTTGAGCCACGCCAGACAGCGGCTTAGTCCGCAGACATCCACGAGCCAGTAGCTTGTTGCCATGAGTGCCCAGCACCATCCTCCGGAAAGCAGCGTCATGCTGGTGGTCCACAGATGTTTGTTGACTGGCGTATGCCAGCTGTGCACAATGCCGAGAACCATAAGCAGCGCGGCAACAACGCTAAGACGGATTGCCGTAAGGAGACGTTGCGAGCCGCCGTCCTTGATGACCTGGCCGGCAAATGTGCCTAACATGACAGTGACACCGAAGGTCAGGCTGCTCCACACCCATGTGTAATGATACCATCCGGCAAAGTGCCACTGCCCCTGTTCATCCCACCATACGCCGTCGCGCCAGCGGCCAAGGACAAAACGGTCAACCATCTCTGCAAAATTGCCGTCGGGTGTGTAATCTCCGCAGAAGTGCATAGGAAGCCAGTAGACAAGCATCAGCAGACAGGTGGCCGCCACACGGGCACGGAAGCCAAGATGCAGGATTATCATGGAGGCTATGAGATAGCCTGAGGCTATGGCCTGAAGCGTATTGCTGTAGAAACGGAAATAATGCGGATCAAGGCCAAGAAGGTTGCCCTGCACCACCATGCCCAGGATGAACAGTATGATGACACGTCTGGCAATCTTGCGGTAAACCGGCAGCCTGGTTTCGGCTGTCCTGTATTTGGAGAAGGCAAAAGGCATGGCTGCTCCTGTCATGAACAGGAACAGTGGCATGACAAGATCCCACAGATGCAACCCTTCCCATTCGGCATGAGAGAACCATCCGGCCAGCGTCTTTGCCACCGGACTGTCAAGACGGTTGCACACCTGTATCAGTACAGGCTGAAAGAATACAAGCAGAAAGAGATCCAGTCCCCTGAGTATGTCCAGGGATTCTATACGTGAATTGTTTTGTCGCATGATATAATACGTGACAAACAGGTCAAAAATGCAAGCCCCGGGAACACCGCTCCCGGGGCTTACCCTCAATTTATATACTTATTACTTATTGCATATAGGATGCACAAAGCGTGCCGGCTTCTGTCGGCTACTCATATTCCTGCCATGACTTGATCTGAATATCCTCCAGCGACATACGGCAGAAGGCCTCGATGAATGCCTTGGCCAGACGTGCGTTGGTGATGAGAGGAATATTGTGGTCTATGGCACCGCGACGTATGCGGTAACCGTTCGTCTTCTCGCGCTTGGTGTGATCCTTGGGCACATTGACGATAAGATCTATCTTGTGCTGGGCTATCATGTCCATGATGTTGAGCTTATCGCTTCCTTCCTCATCCGGCCAACCCACAGGAATGGCCTTGGCATTGTTCTCGTTAAGAAAGCGTGCGGTGCCCTCGGTGGCATATATGGTGTAGCCGGCCTTACACAAAGCCTGAGCGGCATCAAGCAGCGAAGCCTTCTCCCTTGTACCGCCACTGGAAAGCATTACGCCTTTCTCTCGTGAAGGAATCTTGTAGCCTGTTGAAATCATGGCGTTGAGCAGAGCCTCCTCGAAACTGTCGCCCATGCAACCTACCTCGCCCGTAGAACTCATGTCCACGCCAAGTATGGGGTCGGCTGGGGCAAGACGGTTGAAGGAGAACTGACTGGCCTTGACACCGCTGCGGTCAATGTCAAAGACACTGCTGTCTGGCTTACGGTAAGGGGCATCAAGCATTATGCGTGTGGCTGTCTCGATGAAGTTGCGTTTCAGCACCTTGCTGACGAATGGGAAGGAGCGGCTGGCACGCAGGTTGCACTCAATAACCTTGACATCGCGTCCTTTAGCCAAATACTGGATGTTGAAAGGACCCGAAATGTTCAGTTCCTTGGCTATGGCACGCGAAATGCGCTTTATCTGGCGTGTCGTGGCAAAGGAAATCTGCTGCGCCGGGAAGCACATCGTGGCATCGCCGCTGTGCACGCCGGCAAACTCCACGTGTTCCGATATGGCGTACTCCACGATTTCACCGTTCTGAGCCACACCGTCGAACTCAATCTCGTTGGTCTCTGTCATGAACTCGGAAATGACAACGGGATACTCCTTGCTGACCTCGCTTGCTGCGGCAAGGAAGCGTTCCAGTTCCTCGTCATTGTGACAGACATTCATTGCAGCACCGGAAAGCACGTAGGAAGGACGCACCAGAACAGGATAACCCACATGGTCAACGAACTTCTTTACGTCTTCCATACTGGTCAAAGCACTCCAGCGCGGCTGGTCTATGCCCAGCTGGTCAAGCATGGCACTGAACTTGCCGCGGTTCTCCGCACGATCTATGCTGACAGGGTTAGTGCCCAGAACAGGCACAGCCTGGCGGAAGAGCTTCATGGCAAGGTTATTGGGTATCTGGCCTCCTACGCTGACGATAACGCCGCTTGGACTTTCAAGGTCTATGACATCCAGAACGCGTTCGAAACTGAGTTCATCGAAATAGAGACGGTCGCACATGTCATAGTCCGTAGACACAGTCTCCGGGTTGTAGTTTATCATGATGCTCTTGTAGCCGAGCTTGCGCGCTGTCTGTATGGCGTTGACAGAACACCAGTCGAACTCAACACTTGAGCCTATGCGATAAGCTCCTGAACCAAGAACAATTACACTCTTTGAGTTCTTGTAGTAGTTCACGTCATATCCCTCCACGGCATACGTCATGTAGAGATAGTTCGTCAGGTCGGGATGTTCACTGGCCACTGTGGGAATGCGCTTCACCGCAGGCAGTATGCCTTGCTTCTTGCGGTAGTCACGCACCATTAGGTTCTGACGCTCCATGTTGCCCTCTACGCCCTTGAACACACAGCGCGCTATCTGGAAGTCGCTGAAGCCCATGGCCTTGGCCTGACGGAGTTCCTCTGTTGGAATATCTTCCACTGCGTTGAACTTCTGAAGATGATGTTTCATGTCCACAATGTTCTTCAGACGTTCCAGGAACCACACGTCAATCTTTGTCAGTTCCTCTATACGCTCTATGGTGTAGCCCTCCTCCAGAGCCTGTGCGATGGCAAAGATGCGCAAGTCGGTCGGATTGGCCAGCTCCTCGTCAAGGTCGCCGAAGTGCAGGTGGTCGTTGCACACGAAACCGTGCATACCCTGCCCTATCATGCGCAGTCCCTTCTGTATGAGTTCCTCGAAAGTACGGCCTATGCTCATGATTTCGCCCACAGACTTCATGCTGGATCCTATCTTGCGGCTGACACCTGTAAACTTGGTAAGATCCCAACGCGGAATCTTGGCAATCATGTAGTCCAGCTGTGGAGCTACGTATGCACTGTTCGTAGTGCCCATCTCTCCTATCTGGTCCAGAGTGTAACCAAGGGCTATCTTTGCAGCCACGAAAGCCAGAGGATAACCTGTAGCCTTGGATGCCAAAGCGGAAGAACGGCTCAGACGCGCGTTGATTTCTATGATGCGGTAGTCGTTTGTCTCAGCATTGAAAGCATACTGTATGTTACACTCGCCCACGATGTTGAGGTGACGGACACACTTGACGGCAAGTTCCTGCAACATAGTTACCTGTGCCTCTGTCAGAGAGCAGGTGGGAGCCACAACGATACTCTCACCGGTGTGTATGCCCAGGGGATCGAAGTTCTCCATGCTTGCCACGGTGAAGCAGCGGTCGGCGGCATCGCGGATGACCTCGAATTCAATCTCCTTCCATCCTTTGAGACTTTCCTCCACAAGTACCTGGGGGGCAAAGGTGAAGGCGCTCTCGGCTATCTCTTTGAATGTGGCCTCGTCAGGACACACGCCGCTGCCCAGACCGCCCAAGGCGTATGCGCTGCGAATCATCACCGGATAGCCTATACGGCGTGCCGTGGCCACGGCATCCTCGATGTTCTCGCAGGCTTGACTGACAGGCACCTTAAGGTCTATTTTCTTCAACTCCTTGACAAACAGGTCGCGGTCTTCGGTATTCATGATGGCCTCGACACTTGTGCCGAGAACCTCCACTCCATATTTCTTCAGAGTGCCGTTGAGATAAAGTTCGGTACCGCAATTGAGTGCTGTCTGTCCGCCGAAAGCCAGAAGTATGCCGTCGGGACGTTCCTTCTTTATAACCTCCGTAACGAAATGTACGTTGACAGGCTGGAAATATACCTTGTCGGCTATACCCTCGCTGGTCTGGATGGTGGCCACGTTGGGGTTTATCAGCACTGAACCGATACCCTCTTCGCGAAGAGCCTTCAATGCCTGTGAACCACTATAGTCAAACTCGCCGGCCTGACCGATCTTAAGTGCGCCACTTCCCAATACAAGAACTTTCTTGAGTTGCTTTTTCATCGTTGTGTGTATATGTTGTTTATGTTCTGTTCTCCGGTTCATGCCCCAGCCACCGTACACATCGGTTCCAAAAGAAAAACCACTCTAACCGGCGGTGAATCACCGGATAGAATGGCTTTCCTTTACTATCTACCTGCCTCCGAATGGAGGAACTTAATGCGCGTCTTTTTCGGTCTAAACATAGAGCGTTACCGTTTATCTCGGGCAAAAGTATAACATTTTTACGGAACGGAGAAACATTTAACTGTCTTTTTTATGTTTTACATCAGATTAGTTCCTTTCCTGGATTTAATTTTGCATTTCACTTGCAAACTTTATCTGCTACCTTTGCAAACGAAAGAAAAAGAAATTGCGGACACTTGCAATCCGCATGTATATAATTTAAGGAATAAAAACAAACTGATATGAAAACACAAAAGACCTACGGCAAAAGCAAAAGAGCCGCATGTGTGCTGGCTCTCGGTATGATGACCCTTAATGTCCTGGCACAGGCAGAGGGTACGGTTGTGGACGAGACCGGAGAACCTATGGCCGGTGCCACGGTGCGCTGGATGGGAACCAACGTCGGCACAGTCACAGACTCCAAGGGTAAATTCCGTCTGGCAAAGAACGGTGCGCTACACCAGATTGTCACCAGCATGATGGGTTACCGCAACGACACCACGTGCATACACAGTGCGCCAAAACTTGTGATACGTCTGTATGACATTGCCACAGATATGCAGGAGACAATGGTTCTGGGACGCCAGCAGAGCAGCATGAAGATGTGGCACTCGGCAGAAAACAGCGAACTGATAACGGCAGCAGGACTGAAACACGCCGCATGCTGCAACCTCGGCGAAAGTTTCGTCAGCAGCGCTTCAGTGGACGTGAACTATACTGATGCATCTACAGGAGCTAAACAGATCAAACTGCTCGGACTAAGCGGTACATACGTGCAGATGCTTACGGAAAACGTACCCAATTTCCGCACTGTGGCTGCACCGTTCGGACTCGGATACGTACCGGGGCCATGGATGCAGTCCATACAGGTTAGCAAGGGTATAACCAGTGTGAAACAGGGCTACGAGGCCATGACAGGACAGATAAACATAGAGTACCGCAAACCACAGATGCAAAATGCAGACTGGCTGAACCTTAATCTCTACGGTAACAGCAAAGGACGCATAGAAGGCAATGCCGATGCAACGTTCAAATTGAAGAACAAGAAATGGGGCACTACACTGCTGGTGCATTATGACAAGGATATGACAAGTCATGACGAAAACAAGGACGGATTCCAGGACATGCCCAAGACAGAGCAGGTGAATGTCATGAACCGCTGGGCATATCTGTCCGACACATACGAATTCCAGATAGGGGCACGCTATATCAACGAAAACAGACACAGCGGCCAGCTTAGGGGCACGATTGCCGACCCGTATCTCATAAAACTGGAGACAAACCGCGTGGAAGGATTCATGAAAAACGGATACATGTGGAACGACGAGCACGAGAGCAGTCTGGCCATGATTCTGTCCGGTTCCTACCACGACCAGGACAACATGTTCGGACATAAATATTACAAGGTGAACCAGAGCACG
>CAMWRK010000117.1 GCA_947176655.1 uncultured Prevotellaceae bacterium
CAGCAACAGCTATCCGGCACACTATGCCGTATGTATCCACGACAATTGCCCAATTGCAAAAGACTGCCTGCGTTGGCAGACTTTCCAAAAGATTATACCCAATAAGCTAAGTTTCATCAAAATACACGCAGCAGCACGCTATACATCAGCAATTATACAAAAAGAATAAGGAGATGAATCCCAATACATGGATTGCATCTCCTTACAAAGTAGCGACTACGGGAATCGAACCCGTGTTCCATGCGTGAGAGGCATGTGTCCTAGCCGCTAGACGAAATCGCCATTTCGTTTATGCTGCAAAGGTATGACATTCCCACAAAATATGCAAGCATTTACCGTAAAAAACATGTATAGTCCCCCACTCTCTCCTACTCTCAACAGGCAAGTATAAAATTACAACTATTTTCCAAAAGTCATATTGAAAAACAAAGGAATCTGCACAAAAGTCGTAGCGAAAATACGCTAAAAACACCAAAATACCTATCAAAAACAAATCCGCATGCACAAAAATTTACAGTACACCCCGTCTGTGACGGATGCCGGTAACGCGGAAACTAAGTTCCGACACCGTGGCAATCTCCGCAACAGACAGGGTGACACCGTTGTTAGGCATGTGTGGACACGTTTATTTCCTATACATGCCTATGCAAAAGAAAGGTCAGACAATGCCCTGTGACATCATGGCGCGCGCAACCTTCATGAAGCCGGCCACGTTGGCACCGCGCACGTAGTTGACAGAACCGTCCTCACGCTCGCCATAGCGCACGCACTGGGCATGTATGCTGTGCATGATTTCGTGCAGACGTTTGTCCACGTCCTCGGCACTCCATACGATGTGGGCGGCGTTCTGGCTCATCTCCAGGCAGCTGGTGGCCACGCCACCGGCATTTACGGCCTTGCCCGGAGCATAGAGTGTATGAAGTTCCAGGAAATGGTCTATGGCCTCGGGAGTGCAGCCCATGTTGGATATTTCGCCCACGCACAGGACACCGTTGGCAGTAAGCGTGGAGGCATCCTCGCCGTTAAGTTCGTTCTGGGTAGCACACGGAAGGGCAATGTCGACCTTCTGTTCCCAAGGCTTTCGACCGGGGAAGAATGTGGCCTCGGGGAAACGCTCGGCATAGGGCGCCACGATATCGTTTCCGCTGGAACGCAGGTCAAGCATGAAGTCTATCTTCTCGCCGCTGATGCCTGAGGGGTCATAGATGTAACCGTCGGGACCGCTGATGGTCACTACCTTGGCTCCCATCTGCGTTGCCTTGGTGGCAGCACCCCAGGCTACGTTGCCAAAACCGCTGATGGCCACGGTCTTGCCTTCGATGCTGTGACCGGCACGCTGGAGCATTTCGCGGACAAAATACAGACCGCCGTAGCCTGTTGCCTCGGGACGGACAAGTGAACCGCCGTAGTCCAAACCCTTGCCTGTAAGCACTCCGCTGAAATCACGGGTCAGCCTCTTGTACTGTCCGAAAAGATAGCCAATCTCTCTGGCACCCACGCCTATGTCGCCGGCAGGGATGTCTGTCTCCGGGCCTATGTGTCTGAACAGTTCGCTCATGAAGGACTGGCAGAAGCGCATGATCTCCGCATCGCTCTTGCCACGTGGAGAGAAATCGCTTCCGCCCTTGCCTCCGCCCATGGGCAGAGTGGTAAGCGCGTTCTTGAAGGTCTGCTCAAAGCCGAGGAACTTAAGGATGCTGAGGTTGACACTGGCATGGAAACGCAGACCGCCCTTATAGGGGCCTATGGCACTGTTGAACTGAACGCGGTATCCAAGGTTGACCTGCACCTTGCCCTTGTCGTCCACCCAAGGGACACGGAATGTGATGATGCGTTCCGGTTCCACCAGACGCTCCAGCAGGGAGGTGCGCTCCCATTCGGGATGCTGGTTGTAAACGTCCTCGATACTGATGAGTACCTCGCGCACGGCCTGGAGATACTCTCTCTCCCCAGGGTGCTTTGCCTCGAGAGAGGCCATGAATTTATCGATGTCTAACATGATTGATGGTATTTGGATTGTTATTAAGTTAGTCTGTTTGATTATGTCTACCTGTTGTCGTGTCTACCACCGAAGCGTTTGAGGACGAAGGAGGGAGAGCAACGGAAGTAGACTCCGAAACTGAAAGGCGTGCGGAAGCCGGCCTCCACGGTACGCCCGTCGGGGTGTTCCTCGTCGGCAGGCAGAGTCAGTTCGCCGGTATGGCAGAGATAGGCTTTGAGATGTGCCCCTATGGTGTAGTCACGTGCAAACGTGCGTGTGTAAGACACCCCTATCACTCCGGTAGTCATATCCGAGAAGCGTCCGCCGTGGTGCTTGGTACTGAGAGTGCCGAAGAACGGGCTGCCATACAGTGAACAGTAGTCTCCGGCGGTGAAGAAACCGGCAGAAAGGCGCAGGTCGCGGATAAGGTCGACAAAGGCTTCGCCCCATACGCCGGCACCGTTCCGGAACGGCCACAGATGTCCGCTCTGCTGGAAACAGTACAGACCCATAATTTCACCGCCGGCTCCTGTAAAGACTTCGTTGAGCGGAGCACTGTATTCGTAGCGCAGGCCGCCGCCGGCATTGACAATGGTCTGCACGCCGCGAAAAGAGACATCCTGTTCCCCTCCCCTATGCTGTACAAGCAACTGTATGGGCAGCGACAGGCGATGCCTGTTCAACATGCTTCCTGGCTGCAAAAGACTGACACTCTGGCTCCAGCCTACGGTAAAGGCCTCCTGATGCGTTGATTCCTCAAAGATGTAGCTTTGCCAGTTGAGCCAGAGGTCGGAATGCCAACGCCGCGTGTCCACTATCATCTGGACACCGGCCTCCGGGTCATCGGTAAGAATCAGTTCGGGATTATACATCGGTTCGGCAAGGCCGTGCGTGGCTCCGCCGTAGATGTCGCCAAGTACCAGCGTGATGTTGTCGAGCGAGGCCGTGGCGCGAAAAAAAGGCAGAAGATGCGCGCCTGACTGATACTGGTCGCCCTTCCACTCGGCAATGTCATGAAAAACGTAGCATGGATACTTGTTGGCTCCGGAATAGATTGTGGCATGCAGTCCGAGCTCCAGGCGTATCTTGCTGACAGGTGTATAGGTCAGTCGCGGTTGCAAACGCATTCCGGGCAAGGAATAACCGCGGAGGACATTGCCGTCGAACTCGTTGTCCTTGAAAAAGGCTAATGCCTCGATGTCGAGACCGAGGGTGTTTACCTGTGCGGGTGAAATGCGGTAAGACATAGAACCCAGACGGCGAGCCATATCGGCATCGTGGCGGGAATGGGCATACTGTCTGACTGTATGCCGGGCAGGCACGAACATAGCTTGCACAAGAACGGACAGAAGCACCAGAAGCCTTCTCATTTGACTGTATTGCGATGTATTTTCTCTGCTAAGTTACGAAGAATCGGGCAATCCAGCAAAGATAAGCGAATTTATTTTCGCCTCGCGCATATTATATATGCAAACGGCAACGCAACAAAGATATTTTCGTATAGAGCCCACGAACATTCAGCCAGCATTACTTGCGGATGCCGCCACTAAATTGTACCTTTGCATACAAATTATGAAGAAACTGCTGTTTACCGTTGCCATGGTCATGGCTACCACAGGCCTAAGGGCACAATCGCCTCTGCCGAAGGTCTACGACGAGAACATTGACCCGATGGTTCAGATAGACCACGCGCTGGAAAAGGCCGCGAAAGAGAAAAAGAATGTCATTGTCCAGTTGGGCGGCAACTGGTGTGTATGGTGCCTGAGGTTTGCCGACTTCATAACCAAAGACAGTCTGATAAACGCCACCATTGAACAGAACTATGAATACATACACGTGAACACGCCACGGCGCGGGACACCACAGGCCAAAGCTGCCGAAACGCTTCAAAAACGGCTGAACAATGCCGGACGGTTCGGGTATCCTGCGCTGGTGGTACTTGATCCGCAGGGACACGTCATGCACATACAAGACAGCAGTTTTCTGGAATCAGGCAAGAGCTATGACGCGGAAAAGGTCATGCGCTTTCTGAGAAGCTGGACACCTTCTGCCACAGGACAATGAACCAGAATATAGTGATACAACAGACGTAAGGACGATGCACACTGAAACCGGAGAAGCAATGCTTCTTCCGTACTGCTACAACACAAGTCCTTCCGGGAACATCTTTCAGTTTCCGGAAGGACTTGTTCTTATAGTAACATGTATGTTATCGTGCCTTAATGGCTGGCTGTCAGAATTACAGGCCAAGAGCCTTGGCAAGCCCAGCATCGACACCGGAGAATCCCATGAAAGCCATTGCAAGCAAACCGGCAGTCACCAGAGCGATGGACATGCCCTGCATGCCACGTGGAATGTTCATCATGGAGAGGTGCTCGCGTATGCCGGCAAAGATGACCAGAGCAAGAGCAAAGCCGAAAGCAGTAGCTATGGCAAAGACAACACCGGTGAGGAGATTGGCCTCAAGCCCCTGCGTGTTGTAGGTTCCCTGAGCCACAAGGATGGCTACACCAAGAATACAGCAGTTTGTAGTAATCAGAGGCAGGAACACGCCCAATGCCTGATAGAGTGACGGCGATACCTTCTTCAGGACTATTTCCACCATCTGCACCAGAGCGGCAATAACCAGAATAAACGCTATTGTCTGCAAGTATTCCAACCCGAAGGCATTGAGCACATACATCTGTATCAAGTAGGTGACTATGGTTGCGAGTGTCAGCACAAAGGCAACGGCGGCACCCATGCCAAGAGCCGTATCCACTTTCTTGCTGACGCCGAGGAAAGGACAGATTCCGAGGAACTGGCTCAGAACGATATTGTTGACAAATATCGCGGTAATGAAGATTAATATGTAAGCCATAATGTGATGTCGTTAATTCTTCTTTATCTTGTTGATAATAGCAATCAGATAGCCCAGGGCGATAAAGGCACCGGGAGCGAGGACGAATACCAGTGCTCCGTAGCTATCCGGGAAGACGGTCAGCGAGAACACCTTACCCGTACCGAGAAACTCGCGGACAGCACCCAGGAGTGTCAGACCCAGTGTAAAGCCAAGTCCCATGCCTATGCCGTCAAATACGGAACTGACAGGACCGTTCTTGGCGGCAAAAGCCTCGGCACGTCCGAGGATGATGCAGTTGACAACAATCAAGGGAATGAAAAGACCCAGCGACTTGTCTATCTCCGGTGCAAAGGCCTTGATGAGCATCTGCAGGATAGTCACCAGCGAAGCTATCACCACGATGAACGAGGGGATACGCACCATGTCGGGCACAAGATTCTTGATGAGTGAAATGATAAGATTGGAGAATATCAGCACGGCCATTGTTGCCAGTCCCATGGACATACCGTTAATGGCCGAACTGGTTGTGCCCAGTGTCGGGCACATACCCAAAAGGAGAACAAAGGTCGGATTCTCCTTGATAATACCGTTCCAAAGTACTTTCAATTGATTCATGTCATTGTCCTCCATTTATTTGTTAATAACCTTGGCATACTCGGCATAGGCATTGTTCACGGCACGCAGGAAAGAGCGTGTAGTGATGGTGCTTGCCGTGATGGCATCCACTTCACCGCCGTCCTTGGTGGCAGCCAGCTGACCCGCCGTGCGGCCAATGATGTCTCCCTTGCCGCCTTTCTGGAACCATTCTCCTGCCTTGGCACCGAGACCAGGAGTCTCGTTTGACAGGAGAACGGTATATCCGAGCACGCGGAACTCCGGGTCAAGACCTACCATAATGGTAAGCCCTCCGCCGAAACTGCCGTTCTGAGGGTCGGTCGTCTTGACGGCTGCACCATTGTCCGTAACATACACCACTACGTCACCGTTGACGATGGTGTCTGTCACGACGGCATTGTCGTCGCACAAAACCGTCTTTATGGCCTGAGCCTCGTTGCGCTGCTGAATATCAGCGATCGGGCCTTTGGTCTGCTCATTGACATAGGCCAAAGCGGCAGCGGCTATGACTGAAATCAAAGTCAGGACAACAGCCATGTTGTACCATGTGGATTCAAGTTTCTTCATTTCTTTGCCTCCTTTCCGATGACCTCACCGAAACGGCGGGGCTTGCAGTATGTATTGATAAGAGGTGTAAAAGCGTTCATTATAAGAATAGCGAAAGACATGCCCTCAGGATAGGAACCCCAGTTACGGATAACCACGGTAAGGACACCGATGGCAACGCCGTAGATGAGCTGCCCCTTCGGGGTCATGGGAGACGTGACATAGTCCGTTGCCATGAAACATGCTCCAAGCATCAGGCCACCGCTGCAAAGCACTGCAGCGGGACTGGCATATACGGGACTGGCACAATGAAGTATGCCGCTTAGCACCGCCACCGTAGCAAGTATACTGACCGGTATATGCCATGTTATGATTCTGCGGACGAGCATGAACAGGCAGCCAATAAGAAGCAACAGAGCAGACACCTCACCAAGGGCACCGCCGTGCATGCCGACAAGCATATCCAGAGAGGAAGGCAGGTCTTTCAAAACCGATACATCGCCGGACTGGATAGCGGATTTCATTATAGACAACGGAGTGGCTCCGGTCGTAGCATCCAGATATTCCACACTGCCGCTGACCGGCCATGTAGTCATCTGTGCCGGGAATGAAATCAGCAGGAACACACGGCCAACAAGGGCGGGATTGAACGGATTCTGTCCAAGACCGCCGAAAGTCATCTTGCCGACACCAATCGCCACCAAGGCACCGATAACGACAATCCAGACTGGCAGATTGGATGGCATGTTGAATCCGAGCAATATGCCGGTAAGTATGGCGGAGCCGTCAAGCACCGTACATCCGGTCCTGCCAAGGATGTACATTGTGATGACCCATTCGAAAAACACACAAGAATCGATGCTGGCAAGCAGTACAACGGCAGCACCCAGTCCGAAGAAATACTGACTGGCCACC
>CAMWRK010000118.1 GCA_947176655.1 uncultured Prevotellaceae bacterium
TGTAAAGTATCTTTTTCATGGCTGATTTTATGTTAATAGGTCACTGAATACCAACTCCTTGATGGAATTGACATGTTTTATACATAGCGTAGCACAAATTTAATCTTTTTTTATCAAACCACACGCCTTTGAAACGTTTTTTATCATCATCATTGAAATTTGAGACCTAAGTCCGTATGCCATGGCCATGATGCCAGTATGCCGCCATACGCAGTGGGTATCTTCCTTAAGTTTGCATCAATTATCGGCAAGGAGTGCAGAACTTGATTACAACGGTCAAAGGATTTTTCCCATGACAATGACCGGATTGTCTGCCTCCTGTGTAGCTTCTATAATGCTGTTCATCTTCGTCGCCGGGAGATTCTGCCCACGCGAACGGTAATGCTCCGCAAACCGACGGACAGCACCTGCCGGTATGGAGAATACCATCATGTTGCAGTCTCCGCCTGAAGGCACAAGCCAGGAGGAGGCGAAAGGGTAGTCGTCACTGACGACATTCCTGTGGCAGACTGCCACACCATCGGCCTTCTTCACTTCATATATGCCGGAAATGTTCGTATTGAAGAAAAGCAACGAATCAGAGCCACACACATTCTGAAGACACCAGTTGAGTCCCTCATTGCGTTTGGTGAATTGCATCCCCCTAAGCCCGCCAGTAGTGGCATGGTCGTACCATCTATTGTCAAAATCCAAACGGTACACATCGGTCACCCTCCCGTTGGAAACTGTGTGGATAGCGCTGTCGAACGGCATGCACACGTATGTGTTGCAGCCATCGCCACTAAGCGACTTGCCCCTTACAAACACATCCGCCACACCCTTGTCATACTTCAAGAGAACATCGTAGCCACGGCGAAGATCGGACTTGTCGTAGCTGCGGAGTTCGTACTGCCGCGTGTTCCGGACATCCACACACAGGGCATACAATCTATGCTCGTCAACACTACACTCAAGTATGAGGTCGTCAAACCTGACGCACTCCAGAACATTGAGACTATAGTCAAGCACCATCACCTGATAGGGAGCATCACAATACACATACAGCCGTTCGGCAGCCGTGTCAATGGCGGCATCCTGTATACGCAGATATTCATTTGCGCCACGACCTACAAGCCGCAACGTAGATGTCAGGAAATTCCCTTTTCTGTCAAAAGAGACAATCTTGTTACCCCGCCGGTCTACGGCAAACAGATGCCGTTGAGCCAGCAAGAGCCGGCTTATGTCAGAGATGACGGCATCCGTGGTGTCAGTGGCCAACTTTACACACTCCATCCGGGACAATATCGAAGAGGCCTGCGTATAGTCGTTATGGAAACTCACCGGATATAGAGCGGACTGGGGCGTAGTACAGGACGACACCATTGCCAGCAAAGCGATAAGAGAGGAAAAAAGGTAACTGGATTTCATTCTCATTCTGTTGTTTGTAATACTTAATCAATACGTCGTCTGTCTACACCATTATATGTCGGAACTATGATATGCATTTCCTAAGCACGGCTCATAGCTGATTTGACCATAAGTCCTATCATATTCTACATTACCTATTCCTTTTCTTTTGCCAACACCTGTGGCTATACAGGCATCAATCTCAACATCATACACCATGTCAATACCTGGCACACTATCATTCCCTCCTGAATAATGAATGCGCATTGTCGTTGTTGTATGCGATGTTCCGACCGTTGCATAAATTCCCAGACCACCGCTGCATGGATTGGACAAATCTTCCCAGTCGTCTTCCTCGCCTGTTGCCAACGCCTCAACGTTAGCCAGCAACGCTCCGCTCAACCTTGTCCTGCCATACTCATTGTAAGCACTGTAACCTGCAACAAACGCTGCCGCAACAGCTATTGAATATAAACTCTTCTTGTTCATGATTTCTTATTTTTAATGTTATGCTTTACCGTCAATATTATAATGGACATGAAGTTTCCGTTTGAGTATTTCCAACAATCC
Source organism: uncultured Prevotellaceae bacterium (assembly GCA_947176655.1). Classification (GTDB taxonomy): domain Bacteria; phylum Bacteroidota; class Bacteroidia; order Bacteroidales; family Bacteroidaceae; genus Physcousia. Next base: position 1,957 of record CAMWRK010000118.1, read on the forward strand.
ATTCTTAAAATGATATTGAAACACAACAGGATTATCCTCTGCGGACAGTGTGTCGCACAATCTCTTCAAATGCCTGTTGCCACCCTTCATGATGTTCTCCTTTGCTTCCAGCAATGTCAATGCATCTATATGCCCCATGTACTCTCCGGATATGCCCTGAGCGAAAAAACCTGACACATACGTTCCAATGTTCCCGTCATAAACCATTGGGGCTACGACAACACCCACCCTTCCATCCGTAATCACTGTTTGAGCCCCATTGACAGCCAAGACAAAGTTACCGTCAACAGTCGTGATACCGGTAATGCCCAAGCCATAACCCCTTTCCTCCAGGGCGTCTTTCAGAGAGAAGAAGTCCATACAGTCAAGGCTACCCAAGACCGTAGCCGTCGGACACAACTTTGGCAATGGCACACGGAACGCAGGCGACATCCCGTCCTTGCCGTTGTATCTGTATACAATGTCCGACAAGGCCGATATTGCATATATCCCATTATGCGATACCGTCATGGGATTGTACAGAAACGGGTAGCGGACACTCCGGGTTCTGTTCCCTATCCCCTTAAGCAACTGTTCCCGTTTCCATACTCCGGAAACGTCTGAAAGCAATATATACTCAGCCGGACGTTCCATAACGTCATTTGACAAGGCATTATAAACGACAAGGCTGTCAGGAGTGTGGCTTACTACATTGTCCATGCAGCCGTCAACAGCAGGTAACGGTGAGGCTGCGACAAAACGGCCGTCGTAAGAATACTCCAGCAACTTCTTGTCCGGATAACTCACAATGTATACGTGCTTGTTTTTCGTATCTAAATAGAACGTCTGTATATACATATACTCCTGCGGGCCTTTCCCAAAAGTACCGATCTGGGAGACAAATGCGCCAGAGGTCGTGAACGCATACAATCCTTTGCTGTCCTTCACAAACAACATGTCGCCATCGCGCCTTACTGTCTCTACATCGCCCACGACACATTTCCTGGAATCCAACGCGATATATGACACGCTGTCCACCACCTCATCGAATGAGAGTTCAAGTGGATCATCCGCATTCAGTATCCTGACATCGTTTGCCACACACGCCTCTTCCTTTGGCCGCGTGCCACACGAAGCGAGTAGCATCAGCACCGGCAACAGTGCCCGTCCTATAATTCTTGTTCCACCCATAGACTATATGTTTGCCAACGCCTCAACGTTAGCCAGCAACGCTCCGCTCAATCTTGTTCTGCCATACTCATTGTAGACTCTGTAACCGGCAATAAACCCTGCTGCAATGACTATTGCACATAAACTCTTCTTGTTCATTGTCTCTTAGTTTTAATGTTATGCTTAACTGTCAATATTATAGTGAGTATCAGCCTCCGTCTGAGCATTTCCAACACACGTCACTACAACCCAAACATCGTCACAACAAGCCTCTCTCCGCCAGATGAGGCATCATCCTCATGGTATGCGCCGAAGAGGCAGTCGTTCCATTGCCAATATGGAGCAAACGGAATGTTTTCCGTGACATCCACCTGTCCGACAACAGAAGCCCGGGTCGTTGTGTCATATACATTATAATACCTGTTTCCGAGATAAAGGAAACTGTTCACCACCTTATTCCCCAGCCTGAACCATTTTGTATTATAGGCATAGCCCTCCTTTTCAGACGTAGCCTGCGGTTTGCCCTCAAAAGAATTTTCAATGACAGAACGGTAGCACAGCTCCACGCCCTGCCCATCCCAGAGGTAAAGCTCGTCAGAAGAGGGCTCTGCGAAATAGACATCGGAATGTTCGTCAGCGAAGAAACAATGCGTTGACATTACGGCATCTATCAGCAATGTCGAAGAGAGGTAACTGTCTATGACATTGCCGTCATCGTCCGTGTACACCAAACGCTTCAAGTTCTCCGATGGCGCAAGATTGCAAAACAAGAAACCGCCATCTACCTTGATAAAGTCCAATGGAATCAAATCTATACTGACTTTTCGCTTGAAGTTCAGACCTACATCATAGACATTACAAGCCCTTTCATAGAGCAGATATACCTCGTCTCCTTTGGTGCAGACGGCTCTTGGCATGATGTATTCCCCCGTACCGTGTCCTATGGCACGGACATATTTCAGCATCTCTCCGGACATGCGGTCGTAGCACGAAAGGCTATGATTGGCATCCAGAACATAGATATGCTGTGGGCTTACGCACAAGTCCACAACCTCTGACAGTACAACCCCATCCTTCGGCACCAAAGACAACGTGTCTCTTTGCGGGAACACGGATTCGGTATCAAAAGTGTTCCCATCGTAATCTACGACAAGAATCTCACAGGCATTGTCCATCGGATTGTCATGCCGATGGGCACAACTTGTAAACAATGCTACAAACACACAGACGGTAATGCCTGCGGCACTCAAATAACGTGTCATAATAAATTATATCCATTCTACCTTGTTTGACCTAACTCTTCATTGTACATGAAGCTTATCTGCTGCAACATTTTTGGCGAGAGTGAGTGTGCGGGGTTGAATACGGTCCTCTATATTGCTCTGTTCCACCCCAGGAGGTTGCAATACAGTATCCTGTTGGTTTGTCAAATTTATCTTTTTCATTAAGATGCATCGTAAAATAGCCGTAGTCTTCATCCTCAGTCTCCGCCAACGCCTCAACGTTAGCCAGCAACGCTCCGCTCAACTTTGTCCTGCCATACTCATTGTAAGCACTGTAACCTGCAACAAACGCTGCCGCAACAGCTATTGAATATAAACTCTTCCTGTTCATGATTTTCTTATCTTATGTGTTATAATTATTCTTGTCTGTGCCCCTGTTTGACGCATGGGATGGACAGCACTCTTCACATTGTCCCTTGCATAGTATCCTATGAATTGGACGTTTAATCTGTATTCTCTATTATATGCCTATATACCTCCTTTCCGTATCAATGATTGGTATCAGCAAGTATACATATTGCTGATACCAATCATTGCTTCTGACGCATTTTAACAATATAATAGTTATCTGCATACGAGACTTTACCCTCAAGGTCTGACAACGCAGTGCCAAGCAGTTTTCTTATTGGTTCCATGTATCTCCTGCCTGTATCCATATAGCAAAGAAGTGTGCTGGCAGAGATGACCTTGTAGAAATACCCTAAGCGACAACAATCGAATGAATAACTGAAATCTGTATGATGCATAAGAGTTGCGGTCTTGTCCGAAAGGCTTAACCTGAAATCATAGTATCCGGCATTATGCTCCATTATCCCGCGAACCACACCGTTGCAAACCTGATATGAGTTGATGCGATATATCCCGTCCCCCATGTCCGTATTGTCTCTTATATTGGTCTCAGCCAGCATATTTTCCAGTCCGATAGAATATTTCACGACATTCTGCGGCACATCCTTGTCGCATACGTAAAAGCAGGAATTAAAGGGATCCAGACAATATATGCTGTTGCCGTCTTCCTGCATAACGTGTCCATTGTCCATGCCCAAAGGTGTGCCAATAGGAGCAACCGGAGTTTCTATAATATCGGCAATAGGCTTCATGTCCTTTCCATACAATTTCATCAGACTTGCCTCCTGCCTGTGAAAATATCCCAGATATACCCCTTTGTCTGTCAGCAGTATATCTTCTGCCCCACTGTCGTTTTCAATGCCCAGTGCAGACAGAAAAGTTCCATCGGCATTATACAGATATATCTCAGGATAGTTGATGACAGCCACGGTGTCCCCTTTGGCATTGGATGCCATATTCATTATCATCTGATACTCACCCTTGGCATGCCCTATTCTGCCTATAGCGTTTCTGAACCTCCCGTCAGGATGGAAAGAAAGAACCCGTGGCATGGAGGCCGCATCAAGCACATACATACCTGTATCCGTTACAATGAGTTTCTTGACATCCGTCAGCATACACTCCTGCCTGTTTTCAAGAGGAATGATTTCAAAATCCGTGAACTCATCCGAAAGAGATGTCGCATTTTCCGCAAAATGCGCATCAAGTATTACGTTTTGCAATTCGGCAACCTTGTCTGCACCTTTTTGGCATGATGCCAATAACATTGTATATAAAAGAAATGTAAGGATTCTATTATTCATAAAGATAACTGTTTAAATGGGTTGCTGTTTTACAGGCAACAACCCATTTGGTATATGAGGCATACTTGATTATAATAAAAACGAATCTGACTTAATCACATCTGTTATAGATTTTACTGCCAAAATTCATATGGTTCAGGCCGTTTATCTACATCTCCAGCATTGCATCTTGCCTCTGTTGGTGCGGAGCAATCCTGCCACCAACCTGGTGCTTTTATAATGTCCATAACCTCACATCTGGCTCTTGTATAAGTGTTATACGAGTGATAATACTCCTTATACTCATAATACCCTACTGATTCCTCATACATCCTTATAGTTCTGTACTTCGTGGCATCAACATAACTCGAATAACATGTTTTTTTATACATCGGGTTTATTTTCATGACATAGCCATTTGTTACTTCGCCTTGGCTCAATGCCTCCACATTCTGCGCAAGCAGATTATTTCTCTCAGATGTCTGTGACCCGAACGTCTTCTTGCCAACGAATGTTGTGATGGCAACAGCTGCAATACATGACAGCGTCAAAAAGTTTTTTTTCATTTTTTGTTTTCATGTCCGCGGATTGTTAGTATTAATTATCGGAAAGGAGTGCGGACTTTAATCCCTACTGTATTATTATCGATTGCTTACACAGTTCAGCATCAGTTCCCTTATCTTGCCATTCCGTTGAGGATTTCCCACGATTACCACCTCGTTCTCCCTGTTCAGCAGGAAGCTGTGAAGCACGTGCGATGGCGGAAGATGCGGAT
>CAMWRK010000119.1 GCA_947176655.1 uncultured Prevotellaceae bacterium
GCCTTGCGTCCACCGCTCAGGTCCTTGACATATACGTCATAGCCTGTGGCACTTCTGTCTGTTGTACCTGTGGAGATGCCACGCATGTACTCGGCCTGCTGTCCGAGAGCGTCCTGATTGATGGAGAGAATGTCGGCATTGGTCATGATGCTGAGATCAAGGTCAGTAACCAGCGGATTGGGCAGGATGCCTGCACTGGAGTTGCCGTCGGCGACAGGAGTCTCGCGAAGGTCACATGTGATGGCCAGTGGGCTGGAAAGCATGCACCACATGCTCATCTGTGAGCGTGCCTGCTCGTCGGACAGTCCCTTGATAACACCACCGTTGCCGGTATGGTCAGGCGTATAGTTGGTGGCACTGCCGCGCCCGTGCAGACCTATGACCATCATGTCCATGTCGTTGAAACGGTTCACGCCACTGTACATCCACAGAGGGCGCACCTCGTCCAGAGCGGTAATCACACCAGGCAGACCATGCGTACCCACCCAGCACTCGCGCTGGTCATAGGTAGCACGCCAACTGCTGCCGCCGGCTTCGGCTCCCCAACTCCAAGGTTGGTTGGAGCCCCATTCACAGATATTGAAAATGAATGGACGGCGTCCCTCTTCCTTGCGTTTCGCATTTATCTCATTTATGGCAGCACCCATCTTTCTGTAACTGGCATAGGCGGCATCCTCGCTGTTGCAATAGTCGTACTTGAGCATGTCCACGCCCCAACTGTCCCACAGTTCCATGTGCGGACGCTCAAAACCGTATGAACCGGGCTGCACATTGGCACAAGTCATACTGCCTGCATCGGAATAGATACCGACCAGCAACCGTTCATCCACCTGTTTAACGGCCTGGACAAAACCATCGATACCATAGGGGAATTTCTGGGGATGGTAGGTCAATTTGGACTTGTCACTCTGATTGGTGGCCCATCCGTCATCTATGACCAGAGCATTGTATCCGGCATCCACCAGACCCTTGGCTTTCATGCCCTTGGCTATGTCCAACAGTTTGTCATGTGAGATATTGCAATTGAACCAGTTCCACGTAAGCCAGCCAAGCATGGGAGTAGGCGATTGCAAGTGCGCGTCCACGGTAAGGTTCACCTTTATCTCGCTTATTTTGCCATCCGCGTCAGCTATCTTCACCACATAGGTATACGTACCCTCCTTCACAGGAGCCTTTCCGTAGACATACCTGTAGTCATTGCCCTTGCCTACACGATCCTCCATGAGCGACATGGTGGTGATAGAGCCGAAGTCCACACTGACAACGCTTTCCCCATCGTTTGGTATCAGTTTGTGAATGTACTCTGCGTCTGGCAGGGCATACATTGTGGTGGCACAGGCCATGGAGCCAACGGAAGGGTCAATAATGTTCCATGCGCTGTTTGAGTCGCTGGCGGTCCAAAGATTCAGTACGCAACCGTCGTCTACTCCGCCGGTGAAGTTCCATGCAGGAGATGAGGAAGTCGGGGTGACTATGCTGCCTGGAACTATATACACCGTCTCGCCATCGGCACCAAGAACGACCTTCCATGTATTGGCCGAAGACATGAGACCGGTCATTTTGACATTGCTGGCAGAGGTCTGCTTCACCACAGAGCCGTTGGAGGCATTGGTGTAATAGATATAGTGCGATGATGTAGCGTCGTAGATATAATACTGTCCCACCTTATGTGCGTCCTCTATAAACAGGAAACGGTCGGCCTCGCCTTTCTTCGTGGTATGCACGATATTACTTCCGTTGACGCGGACATAAGCCTTGGGCATCTTCAACAGATAAGGCACGGCATCACCATCTGTGGCTGAGTCAGACGGGATGAACATCTGCTTGAAATCGACATTTACCTGCATATTGGTCTGATCCACCGACAACTCATAGCCCATACCTCCACCTACAGTGACAATTATGTCCGAAGCGGAGAGACGGTGGGACGTTTCGACTGTTACATTGCCCTGAGCGTTCACGCCCTTGTAATCCTTGCCGTCTATCGTTATGGTCGCACCATCCGGCATACCGGCAGAGAAGAGCGTATAAGTATATGACGCAATGACAGGCTCCGCAATCTCGACGTAGAAGTTCTCGTTGCCTTCGGCCTTCCAGCCGTCAAGACGGTAATTGCCGTCCGAACCCGGGCTATCACAGAAGAGATAGCTGCCGATGTCCGTACCTGTACGGAAAGTATACGCGTCCTTGCCAGCCACCTTTTCTATGGCATAACGCCCTGCCGATGCGATACCGGCATTCAACGGAATATTATGGCCGCCTGCGGTTACCGCACCCAGATACTTGCCTGTCTCGTAACTTTTGATATAGTACTTGTATGCGCCTGACGGATTCTCGATCTGGATGAACTCCCATATCTGGCTGTTGCCTTCCGTATCGTAAAGAGCGGAATAGGCAGCGGAAGAAGATGCCGTCCAATATAACTTCTGTCCCGGCTTGCGCACCGCGTTATACAGACGGTAGTATTGCCCCTGAGCAGGAAATTCTGTCTGAGACCATGCTGACATCACCACGATATGCATGAGCAGCATAAGAATACCAGTTTTTTTCATTGTATTAGATATTATTTATAGGTTTTAGAAATTATCATTCTTACTATCGTATATCTGCATTTTCACCGCTGCCGGAGCATCGCAGCCAGATACGGTGCAGTATGTCCTATACCGGCCTGAGCCATATCCTCTGGCGTTCCGGAGAAAAGCAACCGTCCGCCATTGCGGCCACCCTCTGGTCCCATCTCGATAATGTGGTCTGCTGCTTTGATGACATCCAGATTATGCTCCACAATGACAACAGTGTTGCCCTTGTCCACCAGACGGTTCAGCACGGACAGGAGCACACGTATGTCCTCAAAGTGCAGGCCTGTCGTCGGCTCGTCCAATATATACAATGTACGTCCTGTATCGCGTTTGGCCAACTCCGTTGCCAGTTTCACACGTTGGCTTTCGCCGCCGGACAGCGTAGTGCTTGGCTGCCCAAGCTTGATGTATCCCAACCCGACATCCTGCAAGACTTTAATCTTTTGCAATATGTTCGGTTGGTTTTCAAAAAACTCCACTGCCTGGTTTATCGTCATATCCAGAATGTCGGCAATGCTCTTGCCACGGAAGCGTACCTCCAGAGTCTCGCGGTTATATCTCTTGCCGTGACATTCTTCACAAGGCACCATCACATCAGGCAGGAAATTCATCTCTATGCTCTTGTAACCGTTGCCAGAGCATGTCTCGCACCGTCCTCCCCTGACATTGAAAGAGAAACGACCTGGCTTGTAGCCGCGTATCTTAGCCTCCGGCAAGTCTACAAAAAGATTGCGGATGTCATTGAATACGTTTGTATATGTCGCCGGATTGCTTCTCGGTGTACGTCCCAGAGGTGTCTGATCCACATCCACGACCTTGTCCACATGCTCCAGTCCCTCAATAGAGTCATAAGGAAGCGGATCGGTGAGCGAACGATAAAAATGCTGCGAGAGAATCGGATGCAGGGTATCGTTGATAAGAGTGCTTTTTCCTGAACCGCTGACACCGGTCACACAGATAAGTTTCCCCAGCGGGAAAGATACGGTAATATCCTTCAGGTTGTTGCCTCTGGCACCGTGTATGGTGAGAGCCTTGCCGTTGCCATCGCGCCGGCTGGCCGGAATATCTACTCTCAGCCGACCCGAAAGGTAACCGGCTGTAAGGGTATCAGCTTTCATCATATTCGGGTATGTTCCCTGATACACCACCTGCCCGCCGGCACGCCCCGCACATGGTCCGATGTCGACAATCCAATCGGCATTCTCCATCATTTCCTGGTCGTGCTCCACCACAATGATGGTGTTGCCTATATCACGCAAGGATTTAAGCGAGTCTATCAGTCTGCAGTTGTCTTTTTGATGCAGACCTATGGAAGGTTCATCAAGAATGTAAAGTACATTGACAAGCTGCGAACCAATCTGTGTGGCCAGACGTATGCGCTGGCTCTCTCCGCCGCTCAGCGACACACTTGTGCGGGAGAGCGAAAGATAATCCAACCCTATATCCAACAGGAAACGCAGACGTGTACAAAGTTCCTTGAGTATCTCTGGGGCTATCTTGCGCTGATGCTCCGTCAGATGTTCATCCAATGAAGTAAGCCACTCATAAAGCTCGCCAAGATCCATGTCTGCCAGTTGAGCTATGTTCTTGCCGGCAATGAAAAAATGGAGAGATTCCTTTCTGAGTCTTTGTCCGAGACATTCAGGACACACGGCGGTACGGTTGAACTGCTCCGCCCATTTCTGCGCTGAGGCACTCATGTCGGAATCCTGCATCTGCTGTATGTATTTGACCAGACCGTCATAGTCTGTAAAACAGTCACTCGACGTACGTGCCACTGAGGCCGGAATGCGCAGATGCCCTGTAGTTCCGTTGAGAATCTCATCCAGCGCCTCACGGGGAAGTTCACCAACCGGAGTATCTAGTGTTGCGTCATAACGTTCCAGCACGGCCTGAATCTGCCAGAATATCATGGCCTGTCTTGCCTTGCCCAAAGGAGCGATACCGCCTTGCCGCACACTCAGCTTAGGATCGGGGAACACTTTTTCCTCGTCTATCAGGGAAACGACACCAAGTCCCTTGCATCGTGGACAGGCTCCGCGGGGAGAATTGAACGAGAAGTCATGCGGAGCCGGATCACGATATGCGATACCGCTTGTCGGACACATCAGTCGCCTGCTGTAGTGGCGTATCTCATCTGTTTCAAGATCCAGCACCATGATAAAGCCGTTACCTTGCTGCATGGCCGTGGATACGCTCTGACGTAGTCTGTCGGCATCTTTCCCTGTCACACGAAGACGATCAACAACCACCTCCACATCATGGTTTTTATAACGATCCAACTGCATGTCAGGCAGTAACTCTTCCATCGCTCCGTCTATCCTGGCATACAGATACCCCTTCTTGCGGACACTCTCCAGAAGTTCCCTGTAATGCCCCTTGCGGTTCTGAACCAACGGAGCAAGGATGTAGACACGCCTGCCCTCGTATCTGTCCACGAGAAGCGAGACTATCTGCTCTTCGGTGTAGCGCACCATCTTTTCACCACTGACATAGGAATATGCCTCGCCTACCCTTGCATACAGAAGGCGGAGAAAGTCGTATATCTCAGTAGTAGTGCCTACCGTGGAACGCGGATTGCGGTTGGTAGTCTTCTGTTCGATACTGATGACTGGCGACAGTCCACTGACCTTGTCTACATCCGGACGCGACATTCCACCGAGAAAATTACGGGCATAAGCAGAAAAAGTCTCTATGTAGCGCCGTTGTCCCTCGGCATATATCGTGTCAAAAGCAAGGCTGGATTTACCCGAACCGCTAAGTCCGGTTATAACGGTAAGCGAGCCGCGCGGTATCTCTACGTCCACATTTTTCAGGTTGTGCTCACGGGCACCTTCCACGATAATTTTCTTGCTCTCCTTGTCAGCCATAATATATTTGTCGACACTGCTCCATGCCTATGATTCCTCTATGTATTCCTGATTCCTGTGGGTAAACACATTTATTGTCTTCTTCAGACGATACCGCACACCGTCCGCACCTTTGGCATTGACAACGAGATAATAGGCTCCGTTGCGTACATAACTGCCACCGACCTTGCCGTCCCAGCCCTCGGCCACATTGTCCCACTGATAAAGACGCTGTCCCCATCTGTTGAACACGGCTGCATGAAACTCCACTATACTCTGGTAATTCTTGGCACGCAGAATATCGTTCTGTCCGTCACCGTTCGGTGTGAATGTATTAGGGAATTCCAGTCTGCTGCCACTGATAGAAAGATGAAAGACAATGGAGTCCATATCCTCGGAAGGATACTGCCACGTGACAGTACCGTTGGAGAACGTGGCTCTCAGCCGCACTCTGTACTGTCCTTTGCGGACAAAATCGTAATCGAGATTTTCTTCCCAGCGATGTACCAGTTCAAAAAAATGATTTCCCATGGAACCCGTCACCGTATCTACCATCACTACCCAGTCATAGGACACATCCCAGCCGTCAGCATCCTGAGGACAGGCAAGGAAAAGGCCGTTGAGCGGGGCATTCTGGATTTCGGTCAACTGCAAATCATTCGGATAACTGCCCGTAAGTGTCATGCCATCGGTAGTGGTGTATGTGACCTCCGGACGGAGCGAAGGCATTGTCTGTGCTGCGACTGACAAGAAAAACAGCGACAACACTAAACAACATGAATATCGCAGGCGCATGGCGTGTGTTCTTTGTATGTATTTGTGGCAAAGATACAAATATTTTTTCATTCCCAGCCCGATATTCTTCGTTTTTATATACCTTTGCATATATGAAGACGCGCATATTTCATCTATTATTTCTCGCCTCCATACCGCTGGCACTATCGGCCCAGGTAGGTAAATACAGGTCGGATCTTGCCATCGGAGCAAGCGGTGGCATTCTTATGAATAATGTGACATTTTCTCCACGGATACAACAGACAATGTACATGGGTACTGAATTCGGTCTGTCTCTCCGCTATACTTGCGAAAAATATTTTGCAACAGTATGCGCCGTTCAGACCGAGATTAATTTCTCACGCCAAGGTTGGAACGAAGAGGTAGAAAACGGCACATATTCCTATCGCCGGAACATGAACTACATACACATCCCTTTCATGGCACGTCTGGGATTCGGACGCGAGCGCAAGGGTGCCATGGGCTACATCATCCTTGGCCCGCAAATCGGCTTCTGCGTCAGCGCGAGCGACACACGCAAAGGCGAATGGACACACGATGGCACGCCC
>CAMWRK010000120.1 GCA_947176655.1 uncultured Prevotellaceae bacterium
AACGCTTGTCACGCACAATGGCCTTTCCGGCCCGTGCATCCTGCGTCTTTCTTCCTATGGGGCCCGCTACCTGGCAGAGCATGCCTACCGCGCCACTCTGCTGGTGAACTGGCTTGGCGGTGCCACCCAGGAGGAGGCCTTGGACATGCTTTGCGCCATGGCCTCAGGCAACGGACAGAAACTGGTGCTCAACAGTCGTCCGGAACAATTGGCCTCGCGCCATTGGGAGTTTCTCGTTTCCCGTGCCGGCATAGGGCGTGATGTCCGCTGGAACGGAATGGGACGCAGGCAGATGAACCGTCTTGCCGGGGTGCTTATAGCCGACAGCTATGCTGTTGTGGGACGTGTGCCTCACAAGGAGGAGTTCGTTACGGCTGGCGGGGTAAGCCTTGGCTGTGTGGACTCCGCCACACTCGAATGCAAGAGCCGTTCCGGACTGTACTTCGCCGGCGAGGTGCTGGACATCGACGGCATCACCGGCGGATTCAATCTGCAAGCCGCATGGACAATGGCCGACACCGTAGCTCGGGCTGTGGCCGCACGAATAAACACATGAGGACATGATAACAAGAATAACAGATATAAACGATGAGCGTGTGGGCATCTTTGCCCAGCTCACGGAGACGCAACTGCGCAACAGACTCGACCCCTCTCGGGGCGTATTCATAGCCGAAAGCCCTAAAGTGATACGCGTGGCTTTGGATGCCGGTTACGAACCTCTTGCCCTCCTTTGCGAGGACAGGCACATAAATGGCGATGCACGTGACATTGTGGAGCGGCTGTCATCCTGCGGTGCCGGGATATTTACCGGCGATCGCGACCTGCTGGCCGGGCTTACCGGTTATACTCTAACGCGTGGTGTACTGTGCGCCATGCGCCGCCCGGAGGAACGTCCTCTGTCCGATGTCCTGTCCGGCGCATCGCGTGTGGCTGTGATAGACGGAGTGGTGGATGCCACCAACGTGGGAGCCATATTCCGCAGTGCGGCGGCCTTGGGCATGGATGCCGTGCTGGTGACGCGCAGCAGTTGCGACCCATGGAACCGCCGTGCCATACGCGTGTCCATGGGCAGCGTGTTCCTTGTACCTTGGACACGTCTTGACGACTATGCCGCTTTGCGCGGGATGGGGTTCAGTACCTGTGCCATGGCCTTGGTGGATCATAGCATAGGCATAGACAGTCCTGTGTTGCACAGTGTGGAGCGTCTGGCCATAATCATGGGTAACGAAGGCGAAGGCCTGCCGCACGAGACTATAGAGGGAGCCGACTATGTGGCCATGATTCCCATGGCTCACGGCGTGGATTCGCTCAATGTGGCAGCTGCTGCCGGCGTGGTGTTCTGGGAGTTGCGAAAGGGCAGGGCATGATGTGTGATGGGCAAGTAGGAGCGCATCTGGCGCAATCGCAATACCGATTGTTGGCCTTGGATGTGGATGGCACGCTGACACGTGCCGACGGCACTATTTCTGCCCGCACCGTAGAGGTGGTGAAGAGGCTGCAAGGCCTTGGCATGCGTCTATGCATAGCCAGTGGACGGCCACCCTATGGCATACGTCCCGTGGCCGAACTTCTCGGTATGGGGCATTTCGGCGGATATGTCATCGGTTTCAACGGCGGAATCCTGACAGACTATGCTACGGGCGAGACGATGTACACGGCCAGTCTGCCGGATGAGGCTCTCCCCGTTGTGGTGGAGTGCGGACACCGTCCTGGGCACACGATGCTTACCTATTCCGCGGACATGATATATACGGAGAATCCGTCCGACCGTTATGTGCAGGTGTCGCACAGCCGCAACGGCATGGCAGTGTGCGGAGTGTCCGATTTCCTCCTACAGGCACCGCGCCCCGTTCCCAAATGTATCATAACCGGCTGCCCGTGCGACATGCCTGCCTTGCAGCGCGAGGTTTCGGCACGCCTGTATGGGGTTGCCGATGTCTATCTCAGCGATGCTTTTTTTCTTGAAGTGGTGCGCTGCGGCACAGACAAGGCCGATGCCCTGCTCCGCCTTATGGATCATCTCGGACTGACCCACGACAATCTTGTCGCCGCAGGCGATGGTCACAACGACATGGGAATGATACGTCTGGCCGCTCTTGGCATAGCCATGGGCAATGCCCATCCTGATGTGCGTCAGGTTGCCGATGTTGTGGCACCTCCGGCAGCAGAGGACGGCTTGGCCGCAGTCTTGGAGATGCTGATTGCGGAACAGTAATATGTAAGTACGGTGGATGTAAAAAAGCGGTGTGTCACATTTCCATGACACACCGCTTTTAGCGTTCTCTCCCTCTTCCGTATATGTATTACACGGAAAAGAGAGAATGGTGAATGGTCATTTCTTGGATATATTGGCTTTCTCCAGACCGTAGCCCTTTTTCTTGTCTTCAATCAGAAGGAGAATGGAGATAACGATGGCTACGGCACCGAAAGCGGCGAATATGGTCATGGATTCTGTGTAATCTATGAATCCGTCAATTGTATTCTTCTCGTTGACTGAACCAATCCACATGGGCACCATGGCAAGTCCGATGTTCTGGATATAGAAGATGACGGCATAGGCGGTTCCCAGGAGTCGCATAGGGATGATCTTGGGGACGGACGGCCACATGGCGGACGGTACAAGTCCGAAAGCAATGCCAAGCACAACCATGGCACCGATGGCCAGCACCACATTATTGGCAGGTATGGCAAAGGTGAAGTGTACCATTGTCAGAAGGACGGAACCTATGATCATGAGTGTGGCACCATGCCCCTTCCTGTCATATATGTTACCGAAGAACGGGGTAAGGAAGATGGTTCCGAACGGCAACATGGCAGGAATGAGCCCGGCCAGTTCTGGGTTCACGTTATACTTGAAGACCATCAGTTTGGTGGCAAACTTGAGAAACGGGAATACTCCGGCATAGAACATCAGGCAGAGAAGTGTGACATACCAGAAGCCGCGGTTGGTGAACAGCATGCTCAGATCTGAGAACCTGAAGCCCTCGTCCTTACCGTTTGCTTCGGGCGAAGCAGACGCACTCATGTCTTCCTTTTTGTCCATTACGTTGTAGACAATGAACGACAGCATGCCTATGCAGAGACATGCCGCACCCAGACCAACCGATGCCTTGACACCTCCGAGAGCTTTGGCAATGGGCAGTGATGCAGCTAGGGCAATGGCGGTGCCGATACGTGCCAGTGCTACCTGCAGCCCCATGGCCATGGCCAGCTCATGGCCGGTGAACCACTTCACTATGACCTTGCTTGCCGTGATGCCGGTAATTTCTGCTCCCACACCGTAGATGGCAAAGCCAAGTCCTGCATACGCTACCTGTGCCTGCACGTCACCTCCGAACGGTACCCAGATGGTGGCATCGCCGAGGTCGCAGGATACAGCCCAGTATTTGATAAGGGCTCCGCAGAACATCATGGCTGTGGACAGTATGCCGGTGAAGCGTATGCCGAATTTGTCCAGTATGATGCCTCCGAAGAAGAGGAGCAGAAGGTATACGTTCATCAGGCCGTAGGCACCGGAGAACCATCCGTATTCGGAGGAGTTCCATCCGAGTCCCATGCCGCCCTCTGTGCCTTTGGCTGCTGTGAGCAGGGGTTCCAGCGGTGACATGACATCAGTGAAGAAATAGCCGAACATCATTGTCACGGACACGATGATGAGGGCTGTCCAGCGCATGGCCGGAGAATCGCTTAATCTTTGTTGTTTCATTTTGGTTATATTTGTTAGGTTTTTATTCGTCCTGTGTCTTGCTGTTCTTCAACCATTTGTCGAGCCAGCGGAAGAAGGTGCGTTGCCAGAGTATGGCGTTCTGCGGGTGCAGCACCCAGTGGTTTTCGTTGGGAAAGAGTAGCAATTGTGCCGGAATGCCGCGCAGGCGTGCTGCTGCGAATGCGCTCTCGGCCTGGGTGTATTCTATGCGGAAGTCGCGCTGTCCGTGTATGCACAGTATGGGCGTGTCCCAGCGGTCGACATACAGATGTGGCGAGGTTTCGAACACCTTGGCCCGTCTGCCATTTGCGTCCCTGTACCATGGAGCCTGCCCCATGTCCCAGTTGGGAAACCACATCTCCTCGGTCTCCACGTACTGCTGCTGGGTGTTGAAAATGCCATCGTGGGCTATGAAGGCCTTGAAACGCTTGTTGTGGTTGCCGGCAAGCCAATACACGCTGTATCCGCCGAAACTGGCTCCGACTGCACCCAAACGGTCAGCATCCACCCAAGGTTCGCGCGCTATGTCGTCTATGGCCGACAGGTAGTCCTGCATACATTGTCCCGAGTAGTCGCCGGAAATCTGTTCCAGCCATTCCATGCCGAAGCCAGGAAGACCGCGGCGGTTGGGGGCGATGATGACATAGCCTTGCGATGCCATCACTTGGAAGTTCCAGCGGAAGCTCCAGAACTGGCTGACGGGAGACTGGGGGCCTCCTTCGCAGAAAAGCAGGGTCGGGTATTTCTTTGCCGGGTCGAAATCGGGCGGAAGTATCACCCATGCCAGCATGTCCTTGTTGTCCGTGGTCTTTATCCACCGTTCACGTATTTCTCCGAAAGGGAAGCGTGTGTAGAACTGTTCGTTCTCGTATGTTATCTGCTCGGCCTGTCCGCAGGCAATGTCCACAAGGAACACTTCGTCGGCGCGGCTCATAGAATGACGCTTGGTCAGAAGTTTGTGGCCACACGGGTGGATGCCGAGAAGGGTGTAGTCTGCCACATCGTCCGTTATTTGTCTGACCTCGCTGTCAAGGTTGGTTTCATACAGGTTGATTCTGCCGTGCCATACGCCGGAGAAATAGAGCGTGCGGCTGTCCGCGGCCCAGACGAACTCGTTCACTCCGCTTTCGAAAGACTCTGTTACGTAGAATTTCCTGCCAGTGGCAAACTCGTATATACACAGGCGGGTGCGGTCGCTCTCGTAACCGTCACGCTGCATGCTGCTCCATGCCATGTACTTGCCGTCGGGCGAGAACTGCGGGTTCTGGTCGTATCCGGCATTGACATCTTCCGCAAACATGTTTACGGCCTGGTGTTGCAGCGAACGTGTCGGGTCGCAGGCAGGTCGTGTGTATCCTTGCGGCTTGCACAGATTCCTGACTTCGCCTGTCGTGAGGTCGTACAGGTATATGTCGCTGTCGGTGCTTATGGCGTAGTCTGTGCCTGAAAGTTTGCGGCAGGTGTAGGCAATCTGTGTGCAGTCCGGACTCCATGCCAGCTGTTCCATGCCTCCGAAAGGAAGCATCGGGCACTCGTATGGCTCGCCTTCCAGAATGTCGCGGCAGTTCTCTATTCTGCCGTCACGGAAATCTGCCACAAATGGGTGGGGAACGGAATGGCTGTAGTGATCCCAGTGCTTGTACATGAGGTCGTTGGCGACAATGCCGGTGGCCAGACGCAGGTCTTCGTCGTTCTGCTGTATGCTGCTGTCACAGACTTCCTTGATGAGTATCACTTTCGTGCCGCATGGCGAGAAAAGGTAGTCCTGGATGTTGCCCGAGGTCTCGTAGGAAACCTGTTTGCGTCCGCTGCCGTCGGCATTCATCATCCACAGCTGCATGATGCCGGATCCGTGCTCTTCAGGTGCGAGGTAAGCCACTTTGTCTGTTCCCGGAATGAAGGATGGTGAAAGTTCCGATGTCCAGGATGTGGTTAGCAAAGACGGTTCGCTGTCGGCTGGCAATGATGTGCTGTATATGACCGTGCGGCTGCGGTCAAGCTCTACATTGTAGTATGTGACTCCGTACACCGCTTTGGTAGCATCGGCAGAAAGATGGTAGGATCCTATACGCCCCATCTGCCACATGATTTCCGGTGTGAACACTTTGGCAGAGTCTGCAAACTCGGTTGTTCTGCCAGGGAGGTTCGCCTCCTGTGTCTTGTCGTTGACGTTTGTGCATGCGATGAGGGATAGCGACATAATCGTTGACGTTAGTAGTTTGTTCATAGTAAAATACGTATTAATTTCATTGGCTATGTGGTGGTTATCTGTAATAAAAAAGAACCAGGAACCGGAATGTCAGCCTCGAGAAGCATGGCCGTTGGTGTTGCGCGGCTATGCCGGTGGTTTGGGTTCCGGTTCCTGATTCTTCATGGTGTATAGTTACCTGTCGTGCCTCTGTGTCATTGCTTCCTCTTCTGCTGTTCTTCCATCTGTTTCTGCAGGGCGGCCAGACGGGCGGCCATGCCGTTTGTCTTCTTCGGATCGTTCTTGTGCTTGGCGCGGTAGGCCTCGAGTTTGGCAAGCAGTTTCTTGTCATCTGTGGTCTTGCGAAGGAACCACATTATGAGTATGCTCGTAAGGCCGGACAGGAAGTAGTAGTAGCACAGACCGCTGGAGTAGTTGTTGAACATGAAGAAGAACATCAGCGGCATGATGCACATCATGTATTGCATCATCTTCATCTGCTGTGCCTGTTCGCTGGACATCTGGTCTTTCTGCTGGCGCATGGAGATGAACGTGTTTATAAGGTTTGTGGCGCAAAAGAGCAGGCAGAAGATGCTGAGGTGGTCGCCTATGAGCCAGATGTCCTTGTCCCAGCTGAGCAGGGAATCGTAGGCAGAAAGGTCGTCGGCCCAAAGGAAACGTTCGCCGCGCAGCTCTATGGCATTGGGCACGAAATTAAAGAGGGCAATCCAGACGGGCATCTGCAGGAGCATGGGCAGACAGCCTCCCATGGGGCTGACGCCGTATTCGAGGTAGAGCTGCATCATCTCGCTCTGCTTCTTGAGGGCATCCTCATGTTTGGGGTATATGGCCGTGATGGCAT
>CAMWRK010000121.1 GCA_947176655.1 uncultured Prevotellaceae bacterium
TCGCGCTTAAGACCACGGTCTTTCGACCCGAAGACCGCGATGTCTTTTTGGGGGGTATGCGAGATGCCTGGCACAGGAAGACGTAACGCACATTTATGCGTCAGTACAATACGCTGGAATGCTATAGTAACATCTTGCAATACAATAAGATATGAAGGAATCAATGTGAATGACGGGAAGCGCGTTCCCAATTGGGAGTCTGCATGGTCTGTCAGATTCTCTTCTGCCCTACACCCAAATACCGGCTTTTGTACTGAGGGCATCGGACAGATTACGTCAGTCACGGCGCTGATGTATAATGATTTTTCAACAAGACACAGGTACTATCCACACTATTTTGCTACCGGACACATATATGCGGCCATGACTACATTGCGCATACCTGAGCACCATGCATAAGACACATATATGCGGCCATGACTACATTGCGCATACCTGAGCACCATGCATAATATACCTCTGCCGTGGACTTTATATGAATTTCCCAACATCGGACAACAAAATGCAGACAATGGACAGGAGGGAGCATTTTGTAGGCACCAAGACATAGCTACGGGTACACTGCGGATTAAGCAAAGAGCACAAAGGGTATAAAATGGGACGGTGTGTCAGGTTTTCGAATCCTGGCACACCGTCTTACGATACGTTGTTTCTGTTCCGAAAAGGTTGTCCCGTTTCAGTTTTGTGTGAATGTTATTGCCCGCAGCTGCAACAGCAGTCGCACAGCATGGCATCGGCTAGGGCTTCCAGTTTCGGGATGTCGCTGTCTTTCAGTTTGCCCCATACGGTGACAACAGGTTCGACGATGTCGCATTGTTTCATACACTCTATCATCTGACGCATGGTCTTGGCAGCTGTCGGAGCCCAGCTGCCGTTTTCCACAAGGCCGAAGCGGCGGCGTTGGTAGTTCTTTATTTGCAGATGGTGCAGGAAATCGTGCATGGGGGGGAAGACACCGGCATCGTATGAGGAGGCGCAGCAGATGACGCGCGGATAGCGGAAAGCATCTTCTATGACCTCTGCCATGTCGTCCCGGGACAGGTCGCTGAGCACCACTTTAGCGGCACCTTTTTCTTTGAGAATGGCTGCCAGGCGGCGGGCTGCCTCTGCCGTATTGCCGTGTATGCTGGCATAGGCCACCAGTATGCCGTCGCTCTCCGGTTCGTATCTGCTCCATGTGTCATACAGACGCACTGCCTCTCCCAAGGCTTCGCCACGTAGCACTGGGCCGTGCAATGGCATTATGGCCTCTATGTCAAGCGCAGCGGCCTTTTTGAGTACGTTTTGTACCTGTACACCGTATTTCCCGCAGATGTTGAAGTAGTAGCGCCGTGCTTCGCAGGCCCAGTCGCCGCTCTCGTTGCAAAGGGCACCGAACTTGCCGAAGCCGTCGGCGGCGAAGAGAATCTTTTCCGTGGGTTCGTATGTCATCATCACTTCGGGCCAGTGTACCATGGGGGCGGCAATAAAGTGCAGCTCGTGCGTGCCCAATGATAGGGTGTCGCCTTCCTTTACCACCATTATGCGGCTCTCGAAAGATTCGGCATCGAAATAGTGTGACAGCATCTTGACCGTCTGTGCGGTGCATACAAGAGTGAGGTTGGGGTACATCTGCATTGTCTTGCCAACAAGAGCCGAATGATCAGGCTCCATGTGCTGGCATACGATGTAGTCGGGAGTGCGTCCGTCAAGGGCGGCTTCGAGATTCTTGTACCATTCTTTCTCCTTGCGTTTGTCTGCCGTGTCCATTATGGCAACCTTGCTGTCAAGTATTACCCAACTGTTGTAACTCATGCCATCGGGCACGATGTACTGGCTCTCGAAGAGGTCGATGTCCAGATCATCGGCTCCGATATAAATAATGTCTTGTGTTCCGTTTGTCATAACCGTTAATTTATATTTATGTTATCTTGTCCTGTTAATGATTGTCTGTTTTATGCCTTTACAGATGTTATTGCCTCGCGCACACGATTTGCTATGGTGTCATAATCGCGTGATTTTGCATCGGGCATTACGGGCGGCAGATATTCCACGCTGACGGGTCTGGGCAACGGGAACTTCCTTGTGCGCGGCCAAGCCTCGTAGGCTCCGCTTATACGTACCGGTATCACAGGCACGCCGAGTTCGGTGGCCAGAATGGCAAAGGTCTTCTTGAACTCTCCGGTCTGTCCGTCGCGGGTGCGTGTTCCCTCGGGGAAGATGACGAGGTTCTGCCCGCGCCGCAGCACGGCGGCCATTTCAAGGATGGATTCCTTGAGGCGTGTCCGTTCCATGATGATGATGTTGTTGCGGCGCGCCAACATGGTTCGCAGCTTGCCGCGCACGTGTTCCTCTGTGGCATAGAAGTAGCATTCGCGTATCTGTTTTGCTGTCATGCCTGCCAATGCCAGCGGTCCGTCCATGAAACTTTGGTGATTGGGTGCCAGGATGTATGGGCCTGAAGCGGGAATGTTCTCACGTCCTTTGACTGTAAGGCCGTTGTAGAGCCGTATGAAGCTTGTTATCATCCATGCCCATACGTTCATCAGCGGTGAGGTGTAGCGTTCATATCTGTCTTGCTTCATATTGGTGTCCAAAGTCGGTTCCGGGTCTGAAAGCAGGCGTTGCCAATCTATGTCTTCAGTTTCCATGCGCGTCTTGTTGGCCTTGATGTGGCGTGCCAGGGCACTGATGCTTGCAAAGGTGGTAAGTTCTTCCGCGCTGATATATATGCCGAAGGAGTATTCTATGAATGCCTGCATGCCTATGCGGTCCAGCGAGTCCATGGCAAGGTCTGTTTCTACGTGGTCAGTAGGACGTACGGACAGTTTTTTTTCTGTCTCTATGTAACGCTTCAGCATGCGGTATTCCTCTATGTCCGGTTCCTTGGCCACAATGTCTGATGCCGGAGTGGCATCCGTTTGTCTGTCTATGATGTCTTTCAGACGGAAGCGTTGCAGTTTTTCAAGTTTCGTGCGTGGCAGTTCGCCGCGGAATATGCACAGAGACATCACCTTCTTGTACTGAGGCACGCTGTGGTTGTAATGTTCCAGCACCTCGCGCTTGATGGTTTCCTCCACTTGGACGTCCGTGAGATTTCCTGCCCATGCCTGCTGTGGCACTATGATGGCGCACAACAGGTCGCCCTTCTGCGTTATTGCTGCCTCATGTATGTAGTCTGTATATTTTTCAAGTTTGGCCTCTATCTCGGACGGCTGTACGTTCTTGCCGTTGGCCAGAACGATGATTTCCTTGCAGCGTCCGGTTATGTAGACACGTCCTTTCTCGTCGAAGCGTGCCAGGTCTCCGGTGTGGATGAAACCGTCGCTGTCTATTGTCGCCGCAGTCTCCTCCGGTCTGTTGTAGTATCCGGCCATGACGTTAGGCCCTTTGGCGCATAGTTCGCCGATAACGACATTGCCGTTTTCTGTGATGCCCATTTCACTGGGAATAATCTTGCATTCCACGGAAGGCAGAGGCAGGCCTACGCATCCCGGTATGTAGTCGCCCGGACGTGTGAAGGCTATTATCGGAGCAGTCTCCGTCATGCCATATCCTTCAAGCAGATTCAGTCCCAGCGTTTCCAGCCCGCGCCCAATCTCGGCATCGAGAGCCGCGCCTCCGCTGACACAGTATTTGATGTGTCCGCCCATCTTCTTGTGCAGGCTGTGGAAGATGATGCGTGACAGGATAGGGCTTTTGGCCCATGCGCACAGGCGGAACAGCCCTCGGGTTATGGCGCGGGCGTTTATCTGCTTCATTATACCTGTGTAGAGCGTCTGCCACAGGCGTGGCACACCAATGAATATTGCTACCTGTCCACGGCATAGGGTGTCCATTATTTCTGGGCCGGTCATGCCTGGGCTTATGGCCACTCCGCCGCCCTTCAGCAACGGGACTATCATGCACCCCTGCAACGGCAGGACATGATGCAGTGGCAGGAGAATGAGGGCGCGGCGTTCGCTGTTGTAGATACATACCTCGTCCGAGACACCGCGCATGTTTGCCTTCAGGTTGGCAAAGGTGAGCATGACACCCTTTGGTGACCCCGTTGTTCCTGATGTGTATATGATTACAGCCGTTTCCGCATCTTCCCGTGTCCATACGGATGGCTGCGGAGCATCATCGCCATATTCGGGAATGTCGCATTTCTCGTATTGGTCTATATGCAGCAGGTGAACGCTGCATCCGGATTGGGCAATGGCTTCGCTGGCAATGGCCTCACGCTCGTAGGATGTCCATATATACTTGCAACCGCTGTCCTTCAGTATATAGGCGAGATCCTGCGGAGTGGACGATGCATCCACGGGGATGGCAATGCCGCCGTTTCTCCAGATGGAGAAGAAGGCATATATCCATCCTGCGCGGTTCTCCGAGAAGATTATGGCTTTCTCCCCGTTGCCACTGGGTGTGTGCAGAGCAAAATTGTCTATGTGCTGAAGCATGGAACGGTAACTGATATTACCGTGTGCTGTAACAATGGCTGTCTTGTTGAAATCCTTTATCATTGTTTCTTGCTGAAAGTTGTCCGGCGTACATGCGTACAGGCACAAATTTATTCTATTTTTGCCACATAGCCAAGGATTGGGATAAAAAATCACGGATGCCATGTCTGACATCCGTGAATGCAAAATCCTATAACCATGCCTATATTTGCGTCAGTATCCGTAAATATAGGCAAACGTTTGTATGGCTTACCGGTGTTGAGGTGTTCTGCGTGGCACTATGTTCCGTAGTGCCGCTATGCTGTCTGCCCTTCTGATGCTGTCCTGCATGATGGCAAATGCAGCGGCTTGGGCATTGCTGTGGCCGTGGACATCTCTCTGTCCGGACGGAGTTAGCTGCCCTCTGCGCCGCATGCGGCTGTATGCCTGCGGCATGTTCCGCGTGCCGATGTAAATGTCGCGGTTGACCGGGCGTCCCTCATCGCTCAGACTGTGCGAAAAGAGCCATTCGTATGTTTCCTCCATGTAGAACAGACGGCACGGCTGGCCGTGGTCATAGCCTTTAAGACGTGAGTATATGAGCCTGTCTCCTGGGGCATAACGCTTC
Organism: uncultured Prevotellaceae bacterium; assembly: GCA_947176655.1. Classification (GTDB taxonomy): domain Bacteria; phylum Bacteroidota; class Bacteroidia; order Bacteroidales; family Bacteroidaceae; genus Physcousia. Next base: position 5,032 of record CAMWRK010000121.1, read on the forward strand.
ATTGCCGCAACAACGCGGTCGCTGTTTTTTATGGGTACTGCTGTATCTGCTGTGCCGTGAAGAATCCACAGCGGAACCTTGTTCAGATTTCCCAATGTCTTGCTTGTCGAACCGCCGCATATAGACATGGATGCCGCAATGCGGTCAGGGTATGCTGCCGGCAGATCCAGTGCACCATATCCGCCGAGACTCATGCCGAGGACATACACCCGTGCCGTGTCTATTCCGGCATGGGTGCGAGATGCCCATTCCACAAGATCCATTATCTTCCGCGGGCTCCATGCCCCGCCGGGATTCTGAGGAGCCAGAATATATGCGTCTATTTCCAGTCCACGGTTCATTGCATCCAGAGTGCCGTAGCTGAGCACCTGCCCGAGGTCGCGTCCGCACAGGCTGGCTCCGTGCAGGAATATTACAAGCGGTTTCTTTGTCTTCATGCGTTCCGCCTCCTCTCTTTCTCGCCAGTGCCGCCATTCATGGTTCCTGACGTGGAAGAGCTGTTCCAGGTTCATACGTTTCTGCAGTTCACTGTCTTCCGGGAGCATCGGTGCGAGAACAGATGCCGGAGATTCCGGCGAGTAGAACCAGAAGTTATATCCTCCAGAGGCCAGATTCCTGTATGCATAAAGCTGCTGTGCGTGTCCCGTTGTGCCTGTTGCGAGAAGCAGGCATACGAGGGTGAGAAGTGGCAGAAACCGCGGTGTCGCGTGTATGTTCTTTCGCGTCATGGTACGTATGGTGCTTGTTGGTTGGCTTGGGTTATCTCGGCAGGTTGAATCTCAGTCCGGCATACAGCATCCAGCCGTCTATAGGTCCCCATGTCATTGTCGGGTCGAAGTCGTCGCTCCATGGTCTGTCGGCGGCGATAATGGGATTTTTCTGTGTGAAGTCTGTAAGATTCTCTCCACCGGCATATATGGAGAAATTCTTGCGTATGTTCCATGTCACCTGCGCATTGAGCTGCGGGAATGCCTTGTATTCCCTGTCCCACGAAAGTGTTCCGCCAGCCTTGGTATATGGGTCTGGCATACGTCCAGGGCCATTCAGCGCAATTGTGGCATCGAACTGGAACAAATCTTTTGGAGTCTTGTATTGCAGCGAGCACAGAGCCTTGTAGCGTGAGGTCAGAGGGCGCTCCCTCAGAGCCTTGTTGCCCATGGCATCCATGTAGGTCGCCTTGGAGTCAGTGTAGCGGTAGGCCAGTGTGGCATTGAAACCTTTGAAGAACGGATATTCAGCCTCCAGTTGGAACACGTGCGAACGGCTTTTGCCGTCAAGCTGGTATATGTATACGGCATGAGGATCTCTGTCCATGTCTATTACGGCCTGTTTCTGGAAATCTGTGTAATAGTATTCTGCCGTGAGGCTGAGTTCCTTGCCGCATACCGTGGGCTTGAACATTACGGAGGCTCCTGTATTCCAGTCCTCCTCGCGCAGTGTCTCGCTGTCCATAATTATTTTGCGTGAACTTGACATAAGGTAGCTGTTTTCGTCCAGTGTGAACGATGTCCTGTAGCCTTTGCCTGCCGATGCCCTCAGGTTGACCCATTCTGCCGGAGACCAGCGCAGGTGCAGTCGCGGAGTGGCGAACGTTCCCCACAGGTTGCTGTAGTCCACACGTATTCCGGGCTGTACGAGGAACCTGCCTTCGTGTCCGTGCCCGTCGAAGACGGTGAAGG
>CAMWRK010000122.1 GCA_947176655.1 uncultured Prevotellaceae bacterium
GCGACGTTTTTTACTTCGTATATTTGGAACTAAGATTGGTGCAGGAAGTATTGTTCATGCCTCAGCCCAAATATGGGCTCCTTGGAATTTGGAGATAGGGGTTAGAACATGCATTGGCCCAAATGTCACTTTGTATAATCCCGGGAAAATAGTTATAGGTAGCAAGGTGACAGTGTCACAGAAAGCACATTTGTGTGCTGCATCACATGATTATATGGCAATATCACACAAGTTAATTTGTTGTCCCATTAAAATTGGAAGTAGATGTTGGATAGCTACTGATGCTTTTGTGGGTATGGGTGTGACAATAGGTGAGGGGGCTGTTGTTGGAGCCCGTGCATCTGTTTTTAAGGATGTTGAGCCTTGGACAGTTGTCGGAGGTAACCCTGCAAAATTTATTAAGAAACGTGTAATAAAAGATGCTTGACATAACTGTGATTATCCTTACCAAGGATGAGAAGCTGCATATTGCCAGATGTTTGGACAATATAAAACAGATAGCAAAGAAGGTTTACGTTATAGATAGTTTTTCGACGGATGCTACTCAGGAAATTGCCCGCGGATTAGGTGCAGATGTGGTTGAGCATGAGTGGCCTGGTAATCAGGCGGCACAATTTAATTGGGCTCTTGATAACTTGTCTGTCGAGACGGAGTGGATATTGCGTCTGGATGCTGATGAGTATCTCCTGCCTGAACTGATTCAGGAACTTCACGAGAAACTTCCGGAAATGGGAGAGGACGTTTCAGCTCTCTCTCTCTCTCTCGCGCGCGCTTTTTGTGGGAAGATCCTCCATCATGGCATAGTCAATAATGTCAAGATTATCCGTCTCTTCCGCAAAGGCAGGGCAAGATACGAGAATCGCATAATGGACGAGCACCTGTCTGTTCTGTATGGTGAAACCGTTGAGTTGGAGCATCAGTTTATAGATGATAACCGTTTGCCCATAGGTCATTTTGTGGAGAAGCACAACAACTACGCTACCCGCGAGGCCACTCTGCTACTTGATGCGGAATTTCATCTAACGGATACTGCATCTCTTCCGCTGGATCATGGTCGTGAGGTGGAGCGTAAACGTGCACAAAAGGCTCGTTATGCCCGTATGCCTCTGTTTTGGCGTGCTTTTGGATATTTCATATATCGTTACATTATCAAGTTGGGATTCCTGGATGGTAAGGAAGGATTTCTTTGGGATTTCTTTCAAGGCTGGTGGTATCGTACACTTGTTGATGCAAAGATATACGAGATAAAGAAGAAGTGTGGCAATGACCGTGATAAGATAAGGGCATTGCTTGAAGTTGAATATGGGATCAGGATTTAGGAAGGGGAGAAGATGCGTGGTTATGTGTGCCATCAGTATGGCGTTTCTTAATTGACATGGTCATTATATTATATACCGTATGACTATCAGTATAATTACAGCTACGTGGAATAGTGCTTCTACCGTGCGAGATACATTTGACAGTGTTCTTCGTCAGAGTTATCAGGACTACGAGTACATTGTCGTAGACGGAGGCTCTACGGATGGCACTGTAGACATAATCCGTGAGTATGAACCGCTTTTCGGCGGTCGCATGCATTGGAGAAGTGAGCCAGACGAAGGCATTTATGATGCCATGAACAAAGGCATAGCCCGTGCTACCGGCGATGTTGTCGGGATTCTCAATTCGGATGATTTTTTCACCAGTTTCAACGTTCTGAATACTATTGCTAACCGTTTTGACAAATATCCTGATATAGATGCTGTCTATGGTGACATCCACTATGTGCAGAGGGACGACATTACGCGGATGGTTCGATATTATTCCGGTCGTAATTTCCGCAGGTGGTGGATGCGTATGGGTTTTATGCCGGCACATCCTTCATTCTATTGCCGCAAGGCGGTCTATGAGAAGTTCCGCCTTGATGTCCGCAATATAGACGGGTCTAAAGGAGACACGGAACATGCCTATTTCAATACCACTTACAGGATTGCCGCAGACTTCGAATGCCTCCTCCGTATGATATTCGTCGGGCGTATCAGGATTCACTATATATGGATGGACTTTGTCACCATGCGCTATGGTGGTGCCAGTTCTTCCGGTGTGGTAAGTCATAAACAGATTAACAGAGACCATTTGCGGGCTTTCCGTGAGAACGGCGTGTATTCCAACTACATGCTCATAAGCCTGAGGTATTGTTACAAACTTGTCGAGTTGGCTTTGGGCAGGATACGCAGATAGGTGAAAACGGTATCACAACAAGCGCCAAGTATGCAAAAACAGAGGTAATGACGATTACGGAGAAACAGTTTATTGCTCTGTTGCAGCTTGCTTTGCATCCGTCGGCCAGCATTCCGTCGGTGTTGAATACTGGCGACATAGATTGGGATGCAATATTCCGCATAGCCCAAGAACAGGCTGTCTCAGGTGTCGCATTTGCCGGAGTGATGCATTGGAGGCAGAGCGGCATTGGACAGAGGCATATCAAGCGATTCAGTTCAAGGTTATTCACTCCATGGTACGGGCTTGCCTGTATGCTGAGACAGGACAACGAACGTCTTACAGAGCTTTGCCGTAAAATATGCGGGATATTCGGTCAGGCAGGATTCCGTGCCTGTATACTGAAGGGACAGGGCAATGCCGCCTTATATCGGACTGGCACTGACGGTACCGGCACAGATACGGAACTCATACGCACTTCGGGAGACATAGATGTGTGGGTCATGCCCGAAGGCGTCTCGTCCATTGCCGAGAGCAGAAGACAGGTAACAGGATATATTCGCGGTGTTTGTCCAAGGGCGTCCCAGGCTCTTCAGCACATAGATTTCCCCGTAGTACGCGATGTGGTCATTGAGGTACACTATGTTCCGGCGATGGATAACAATCCAATAAGGGACAGACGGCTGAAACATTTTTTTGAGGAACATGCCTCCGATTGTTTCGGAAATGTGGAGCGTGACGGCTTTGCCGTTCCTACAAAATCAGTGAACGGCTTGTTCCAGCTGCATCATATAAAGCGTCATTTTATCAATGAAGGAATCGGCATGCGCCACGCCATGGATTACTATTTTCTGCTGCGAAGCATGACCGATGCCGAGCGTGGAGAGACATGGAGGCTGGTGTGCGAATTCGGCTGCGACAGGTTTGCTTCAGCGCTTATGTGGGTCATCTCGATGTTGAATGCATCTGCCTCCGATGCTGAGGCCGGTTTCTTGTTATGCCGCCCGGATGAAAGAACGGGACGCCATTTGCTGGATGAAATGATGCGCGGGGGTAATTTCGGACGTCATGATGTACGGCGTAAGGACATTAACGACATATCTTTTTTGGCACGGTGGCGAAAGAATGTGGCATTGTCGATGACACGTTTCAGATATTTCCCTGCCGATGTCTTCTGGAGTTATGTGTTCCGCCTGCGTGTCGGTTTATGGAGACGGACAGGTATAGAGATATGAATTAATTGCCTGCCGGTGTATGCGGGATTATAGTACACAGCCCCTCAAAAGCTTTATTCCATGGCTTTTGAGGGGCTGTTCTTTTGGTGGTGTCGCGGATTTTGTGTACTTTTGTCATATAATGAATGAGCGGCTATGGCATGCACCTGGTCGAACAGACGAAATAACTTAGGACAGAAAGATATGTTGAAGCATTTCTTGCAGATAATGGGGCGTTACCTCAGACCGTATCGCAGGTATCTGGCTGGATCGGTAGTACTGAACCTTTTTTCCCAATGGATGAATGTATTTTCCTTTGTGGTGCTGATTCCGATTCTGAACATATTGTTCAAAATCGACCAGACGACATACACCTATAAGGAGTGGAGCTGGAGCACGCTTAGCAAGGATATTGCGGTCAACAACAGCTATGCTTTTGTGCAGAGCTTGATAAGCGAGCATGGAGCGTTTGCCACTCTGGTCGTGATGGGGGTGGCGCTTGTACTGATGACCGGACTGAAGACTTTGGGATATTTTGCTGCCGGTGCCGTGATGGTGCCGTTGCGTACAGGAATTGTCCGGGACATCCGTACCGAACTGTACAATAAGGTGCTGAGTCTCCCCTTGAGTTTCTTTTCCGAAGAGCGCAAGGGCGACATCATAGCCCGTATGAGCGCTGATGTGCAGTGTGTGGAAACGGCGGTCATGTCGTCAGTGGACATGCTCATCCGTCAGCCTATTGCCATTGTTGTATGCTTCATAACTCTGTTTGCCGTCAGCTGGGAACTGACGCTTTTCGTCTTTGCCATTGCACCTGCGGCAGCATGGCTCATGGGGAAGGTAAGCCGTAAGCTGAAAAGTCAGTCCGCTTCCGTACAGAGGTGTTGGGGCAACATCATCGCACAGCTTGACGAGACACTTGGCGGCTTGCGCATCATCAAGGCCTTTATTGCCGAACGGAAGATGTCGCGACGTTTTTATGCTGTCAACGAGGACTACCGCCGTGACATGAACGCCATGGTGATACGTCAGAATGCCGCCCATCCCATGTCCGAGTTCCTCGGAACGACAATCATCGTTGTAGTCCTGTGGTTCGGTGGATGGCTTATTCTGAACGGTACCAACATGATAGACGCATCCACTTTCATTTTCTACATGGTCATTCTTTACAGCGTCATAAATCCACTGAAGGAACTGTCCCGGACCTCTTATCTGGTTCCACAGGGACTTGCATCCATGGATCGCATAGACTTCATATTGAAAGCTGAGAATACCATCAGGGAACCGGAGCAGCCTTTGGAACTTTCCTCCTTTGAGGATGCCGTGGAGTTGCACGATGTCACTTTCCGCTATAACGAGGACGGACGCGATGTGCTCAGGAACATTACCCTCACTGTGCCCAAGGGAAAGACTATCGCCCTTGTCGGGCAGTCAGGCAGCGGCAAGTCCACACTTGTGGATCTTATCCCACGCTACCATGATGTGTGCGGAGGCCGGATACTGATAGACGGCAAGGATGTGCGCAGCGTAGGCATACGTAGTCTGCGTTCGCTTATCGGGAATGTCAACCAGGAGGCGATACTGTTCAACGATACTTTCTACAATAACATCACCTTTGGTGTTGAGAACGCCACGATGGAGCAGGTTGTGGAGGCTGCCAGGATAGCCAATGCGCACGATTTCATAATGGAGAGCGAAAACGGTTACGACACCATGATCGGCGACCGCGGAGGCCGTCTCTCCGGTGGACAGAGGCAGAGGGTGAGCATAGCCCGTGCCATACTGAAGAACCCGCCGATACTTATTCTGGATGAGGCGACATCGGCATTGGACACCGAGTCCGAACGTCTCGTACAGGAGGCTCTGGAACGTCTCATGCACAGCCGCACCACCATTGCCATAGCCCACCGTCTGTCCACCATAAAGAACGCCGACGAAATCTATGTGCTCTACGAGGGCGAGATTGTGGAGCATGGCAAGCATGATGCGCTGATAGCAAAGGGGGGCTACTACAAGCGCCTCTATGATATGCAACAGATTTAGGGAACGGATTAGCTGTGAGTGATTAGTATAGCGGTAATAGATGTGTCATCATATACATTCCCGACAGTCAAGAATAGCCATAGTGGATGCCAATGTCTTGGCACGTATGGGGTTGGAACGTATTTTGGAAGAGCTTATCCCCATGGCGGAGATTGTGGCTTTCGGTTCTTTCGATGAACTGCGGGCAAGGGACGAGGTAGAGTTCGTCCATTATTTCGTATCCTCACGCATTTATTTCGAGCACACAGCGTACTTCCGTACCAAAAGCGGGCGTTGCATTGTCATGGTTGCCGGTGATATGACAGTAAGCGGAGTGGCCACATTGAATGTATGTCAGGGAGAAGCCTTGCTTGTCCGTGATCTGTTGTCTTTGCAACGCAGAGGACACCGCGGCAACCTGCCGCCGGTTATGGAGGCGGAACAATGCCACATGGCATCCAGAGATAAAAAGGCAAATCTTCTTTCTGCCCGCGAAGTGGAAGTCGCCCTGCTGTTGTGTCAAGGTTGCATAAACAAGGAGGTCGCTGACCGCCTGAACATAGGCCTTACCACAGCCATCACACACAGGAAGAATATAATCGAAAAGTTGGGCGCACGCTCTCTGGCTGATGTTATCGTGTATTGCGTGATGAACGGAATATACGATGTCTGACAATAATATTTTTGTACTGAATCCAAGTTTGTCGGGACACCTGACGAAAGGTCATTTTCTCCATCATTTTTTGGTCATTGTCTGTTTATGTTGTAACTTTGTATAAAATTCATGCCGACAGGAACATACTTACATTAATATATATATTAAAAATGAAAGCATCGATTATCAAATCTTTCGCCGTTCTCGCGTGTCTCTTTGCCACAACCGAGGTGTCGGCACAGTTTAACATCTCAAAAGCACTCAATGCTGCGGCCAAGGGGGTGAAGGCTGCTACTCTTTCCGATGCCGATATGGCTGCATACGTCAAGGAGTCGGTTGAGTGGATGGACAAGAACAATCCGGTTCTTCCCGAGGACAGCCCATATACACAG
>CAMWRK010000123.1 GCA_947176655.1 uncultured Prevotellaceae bacterium
AGCCATTTCAGCATTATTCATATAGTTGAGCGATGCCGTTAGGCGGTCTCGCTCTTCCTGAGTTGTTGCATGGTTGCGTTCTTTGACAAGACTCTTTTTCTCTTCTGCCCAGTATTTCTGCACTTTGTCGTACATTTTCACCGTAGTGTACTTATCTACACTCACCACCATTCCTTTGCCGAGGAAACCGCGACGCGGAAAGTGATGCGCGATGTCCTGTGCAATCTTATCCAGACGTTCGTCACGCTTTATTACCTCCAGAATGCGGGACGAGGAGTTTTCAAGCAACTCCTTTTCGCGGTCATTCAGGTTTTCATCCTCCACTATCTTGTCGATGTCGGTATCAAGCCAGTCATTGGTAAGGCCTACCTCGGGCACCCGGCGGCTGTAGAACAATGGCACGGTGCTGCCATCTTCAATAGCTTGGGCAAAATTATATTCTGACACATAGTCGCCGAACCACTGGTTTGTCAGACGTTTGCTGCCCAAAAGCGGGGTCCCCGTGAATGCAATGTAATTGGCGTTGGGCAATCCCGTGTGCATATTTTCCGCTAACTGCTTGTATTGCGTGCGGTGTGCCTCATCTACAAGCACGAAGATATCATTCCGTTCCGAGAGTATGGGATATTTCTTCGTCTTGTCATACTGGAACTTGTGGATGAGGGTGAACACCATCGGCTTGTTGCCCGACAGGAACTCCCGGAGTTGTGCGGCATTCTTCGGCTGGCACTCCTCCTTGTCCCCAATCACTTCAGCGCGCACAAAAGTCTTGTGTATCTGCGCGTCGAGGTCTTCACGGTCGGTAATCACCAGGAAAGTGAAGTTTCCGTGCAGTTTGCGCTTCATCTTGCGCACGAACATCACCATCGAATAGCTTTTGCCTGAACCCTGCGTATGCCAGAACACCCCCCAGCTTTCCCTTCAGTTCCTCCCTATTCCCAACGCTCTTCATCAGATTGTTGACTCCCAGATACTGATGGTTTTTGGCAATAATCTTGATACGTCTGTTGTCGAAGAAAATGAAATTCTCTATGTAGTCGAGCAATCGTTCTTTGCGGAAAAGACCGTCTATCAGGTTGGTGATGCTCAGGCCGTGTTCTTCGATTTGTTTGCGGTCTATCCTTTCTTTCTCATCGTCCACCCGCAACCATTCAAAGAAAAACTCATATCCGGCATTCCATGCGCCGATTTTTGTCTGCAAACCATTCGAGAGAACGCATACTTGGTTTAGGGCAAATATGTTTGGGATGTCCGCCCGATATGAAACAAGGTTCTTGTTATAGGATTCCTCAATCCTTACCGTTGAGTTCTTCAACTCTATGAAGACCAGCGGCAGGCCATTGACAAAAAGCAATACATCCGGACGGCGGTAGCGGAAACGCCCCTTTATCCACATCTGGTTGACACAATGAAAGTCATTGTTCTCCGGATTGTCGAAATCAATCAGCCGCACAATATCGAAATCCTCACGATTCTGTTTGCGTACCTTTACCTTGATACCGTTGCGAATCTGGTTGTAGAACCTATAGTTCGTATCCACCATATCCGTACATGTATAATCTTTCCGGTATTCACGCACAATCTCATCAAGAATCTCCGCATCAATCCCGGGATTGATGCGCCGCAGTGCATTGCGGAATATTTCAGGCAGGATGCACTCCCCTACATTCGCGCGTCCCGTCTTCGACACATCGTTCTGCCCCTCTACGCTGGGGTCGCATTCTATGCGCTGCCAGCCGTATTCCGGCAGGGACAACCGGGTGCATATCGCCTGTTCGATATTGTCTTCGCTGATGAATGATTTCATAACTATTCTTGCTTTAACATGTGGGAAAGAACGTGTTAATAAATCGTGCTTTTCTTAACACGTTGTATTCTTTATGTTATATTTTACCCGTTTTATTAACATGACTTTGATTAATGAACAAGCCATCTTCCACAATCTTATCCAAGTTTATACACTCAATAAATGGCGTTTTGTTGTGCATGTTCATCTTGATATGCACAATAAATGGCATTTTGTTGTGCATGTTTTATGTTATATGTAAATTTTTACTGTATTTGTTGTCCATTTACATTCAAGAATAGTTCCATCAATTTAGTATTGATGTAATAGTTCGACTTGCCTACTTTCATTTTTGTCAATAGCCCCATCTTAACAATCTTATTAAGATAAGATGAAGCGGTGTTGCGGCTCACCATCATATCACGCTCCACATATTCTATCTTTGTATAAGGATGATAAAAGAGGTTATTGAGCAACTCATGTTTATAAAGACGACCGAACTTAGGACGAAGCTTCGTTTTGTAATCTGCCATCAACATTGAAATGCCTTTTACCAAATTAATTGTTTGATTGGCTGTCTCTTCTACTCCTTTTAAAATAAAAAGAACCCAGCGTTCCCACTGTTCAAAATTATCTCCATCATAATCCCTGATTTCCTGAATAAGTCGGTAATATTCACCCTTGTTATGAGTGATATAACGGCTCAAGTAAAGAATAGGTAAATCCAAAAGATCTGACATTACAAGGAACAGAATAAGTACAATGCGGCCAGTTCGGCCATTGCCGTCATAGAAAGGATGAATACTCTCAAACTGATGATGAATTATTGCCATTTTAACTAAAGGGTCAAGATCACAGATACTGTTATCATTGATAAAAGCCTCCAAGTTTGCCATGGATGATTCTATTTCTACGCCATTCTGTGGAGGCGTGTAGACAATATCGCCAGCCTGATTTTTGAGATTTGTTCCGGGTAACTTTCGAAAACCGGCACTGTTGTTTTCAAGAGCCTTTTGTATATCCTTGATAGTATTGATTGAGAGGATATGATTTCTCTTCACATGCTGATAACCCGAAATCAAAGCATTCCTATAGTTCATTACTTCTTTTTCTGCAGCTTTGATAAAATTGCCCTTTATGCCAAGGTCTGCTTTATATAAATCATCTTGTGTGGTTACAATATTCTCGACTTCACTACTGTCTTTTGCTTCCTGCAAGGTAAGCGTACTAATAAGAATATTCTCATTAGGTATTGTAAGGGCAACCCCTTTCAACTCTGCCAGCTTCTTATTGGCAAAATTCAGTTGTCTCAATACTGCTTTTGTTTCCAAGTCATAGGACAATGGAAGATTCGGTATCTTATATTCCTTTGGCATTGTTTTGTATATTACGCTTTTACTTCTAATTTCCCGCTCATCAGACGATGCTGCAAGAGATCGCGCTGACGGGTGAGGAGTGAGTTCTCTTTGAAAAGCTTATTTTTCTTTCATAATCATTTCTATTTGGTTGTTGCCTTAACGAGAATTGTCTTCGCTGATGAATGATTTCATACCCATACACTTAAAGTTCGCTTAAATCTCACTTAAAACCGCTTAAAGTCTTGGAGCCTCAATCGGCTGTAAACAAACACGATACAACCATACTTCGCTTAAAAGATGCTTAAACCTCGCTTAAAAGACACTTAAAAGTCACCTAACACAGTACCCATTTCTTTTCGGCGTTACTCTGGATTTTCCCCTGCTTCCTCAACTTTGTGAGAATATTACCCACTTTGCTTTTCTTTTGTTTATCGCTAAGCACAGCTGAGAGTTTGTCTATTATCAGCAGGTCAATATCATGGCGAGAAGCCTGTTTGAACTTCTTCAGATATTCAAGAATCATGTCCATAAAGTAATCGTCGTCAAAACTACGATTCTTGACATAGGTGGTCTTCAAACCAATCTGCCGACTGTATCCCGCAATTTTGGCAGAAAGGTATATATTCGGCTTACGCCCTTCGATATACCCTTTCTTTCGGAACATGGTAATGGTATCATCTGTTATTGGCTGATGCTTCTGCACCTTGTCAAGCATGATTATTTCAGACAATTTTAGGTCTGGGTTATTCACCAGAATCTTTGCAAAGTTTTCATCAAGTACATTTCCTTGTATCTTACACACAACTTTACCATCGCTTAAGTCGTACTCGGGCATAGGGAAGAAACGATTCCTCTGTTGAATATAAAGTTTACGTATTCCGCCGCCTTCCGTTTCCACCATCTTTACATTCCTCATGGCTTCAACCAAAAAAGGATTGCGATATTCCGATTCCGGGAAGTTATGCTCTACTACATCCTCGACTGACGAAGGAAGAAACTCGCCATAGTTTCTGAACAGCAGCGACTCGTCTTCGTGCTCTATTACTTCTATTCTTGTTTTCCTCCCATAGTCTTGGTGTGCGATACAGTTACAGAGTGGCTCTCTTAGAGTGAACACGTCATAGCGTTGCATCGTTTCCGGGAACATATTTCCACTAATCGTAAAGGTGTAGTTGGCATTTCTGACCAAATGCTGGAAATCCTCCACTGCCTGTATCATGGGAATGGACAATATCCTAAAATCCTTGTTCTCATCGCTGCCGTCCTTCAGTTGCCATCGAATCTGACACACGGCAGGCGAAATGAAATGGCTCGCCTCTTCTCTGCCTACAAGTATGATGGCAGTATTGGTGATTTTTCCTTGGCGTGTGATATGCGCTTTATTCAAGAAAGTCATATCGTCCCATGAGTCAATCTCTTCTGTGCGTCTGGGATGCAGTTCCTTATACTTATCGCGCGCCAAACGTATCGCTTTGGGGTCAAGGTCTTGCAAGGTGGCATCCGGAATGATCTCTGCCGACCAGTCCTTACCTGCAATAGGTTCACTCAGAATGGCCTCCATACGCTCTTTGGTCATTGGAACCAAAGAGTCTTTGATACGTTGCCACGCTTTCTTGTGGGCAATAACCGGTCTGCGAGGAAAATGCTTGGGGATGTGAATTATCCAGACTTTTTTCTTACTATCTTCCGCTATAAACTCCTCTATATTCAGCCCCTCACTCGAAAGATTGGTGCAATGTTCGGTCAGCTTGAATGCAGCAGACTCTTTTGTGGCAGGCTGACCATTGAAAGTAAGTCCCGAATAGTCCGTTCCTACGACACTGAGGGTTTGGTCTTCCACGCCAATGACAAGGTGTCCTCCGTGCATATTGCTGATGGCACTGACGTATGAGACCACATCCTTTCCTTCACTACCAGAAAACATATTCTTCAAGTTGTGGTATTCTTTCCACTCGCATTTCTCATTCTCTCGTGGATAGTTGAGAAGCAAATATTCTTGTAATGCTTTTTCTGTCATTGCCTTTTTTGTGTATTTACGCTTTTACTTCTAATTTCCCGCTCATCAGGCGAGGCAGCAATAGGTCGCGCTGGCGAGTGAGGAGGGTGGATTGGTGTTGAAGAGTGTCAATTTGTCTATATAGTGAAGATATTCTCTGTTCAAATTTTAACACTACGTTTTCAACGGGAACAATAATCCGTATTTTGTTAATAATGGCTTGGCTTAAATTCTGCTGTGCAGCCCCAAATCCGATATTCATCAAATATTCTCGTATGCTTTTTAAATAGAAAAATAGATAATAGGAGGTCTGACTCTCTTTGTTGGGCAGAAATACACATGCAGCTTGGTTACAAGACATTTGCCGTGTCAATATTCCAAGTTTTCCTATATTAACCCCGTACATCGCCATAAGAATACTATTAGGGGGCAGTAATTTGGCAGAAGAATGTTGAAGTGCATCCGATGTTATTTTCTCTTCGGTGTCAATGATTATGGAGTCTTGAATCTCCCCAGTTTTTACCCAATAGATAGTACCATTAGCGTAATATTCCGATTTTTCTCTATTAGGAGTGCCACCAGAGCAAGTTTTATAACAATCTTTTATTTTACGCACCTTCCACCCCTTTGGCAAGCCATCCACGAACTCCGTGTTTTCATATCCCGGGAAGCGGAAACGGACAAACCATTCCTTATAGAGATTCTCTGCCATTTGTTCCAGCAAACGAATACGCTTTGTGTTGTTCTCTATTAAAGAGTCGTATGCGGAGAGGATAGAGGTAATCTTTTCGCGTATTTCAAATGGAGGACATAAGAATTTGTAATCTTCAACATTTTTCTTTGTTACCATTTGTACGGCTGTACCAGATTTAACACCTGCGATATAACTTACATAATGTTGATGTTTAAACAACCAAAAAAGGAATTCATTGCTTAATTCAGAATTATTATCAACCTTATAAAGATTCGTTCCAAATATAACTCTTTTACCTGCAAAATCATTTGGGATTACGGCAGGCATGGCAAGAATAGGAAGATTGTCAGATTGTTGTCGAGTTGCTAATACTATATCTCCTGGCTTCACAACAAATCTATCATCACACACATCATCATAGGGGCGAGCTCCTGAAAAAACAAATTTTTCTTTGAATGACACACATCCCATACCTAAGAGAATAGAATCTCCTTTTCCTATTAGGTCGCCCTTATATGCCAAACCGCTTTTAATTGAGATGTAATCTCCAAGTCTTACCTTTTCCCATTCCATACCTTCACCCCTCCCCAAACAGTTCCTTCATGTTCCTCTCTATCTCTGCCAT
>CAMWRK010000124.1 GCA_947176655.1 uncultured Prevotellaceae bacterium
ACATCGAACAGGCACATATCGTAATGTCCCTTCATAAATGCACGGTAGCCTGCCTCACCATCAAGATAGAGTTCTGCATCATAGCCCTTTGCCTGAAGATACTCTCTCAAAAGCATGCCAAGACTCTCCTCGTCTTCGCACAACAAGATTCTCTGTTTTGTTTCCATAGTCGTAATGTTTTTCTTTATAGGCATTCCGTCGTCCTCCTCCCCGGAAAAGGGTATCTCCCCAAGAATGCCAGATGTGATTAATTCTGTTTACTGTCACTTTTATCCAATGGCAATGTAATCATGAACGTCGTACCCTTGCCGAATTCGCTTGTCGCCTTGATGGTGCCGTTCAGCAGGCTTACCATCTTGTGCACATACGCCAGTCCGAGGCCAAAGCCCTTGACGTTATGGGTGTTTCCGGTATGCACTCTGTAGAACTTGTCGAATATACGTTTCAAGTCCTCCTTATGGATGCCGATACCATTGTCTCTGACCTGTATGTGAAGGTGTTCCATGTCGTTCCATGTCGCCACCTCAAGATATAGCGGCTCGTCCTCGCGCTTGTACTTGACGGCATTGTCCATAAGATTGAATATGATATTGGTGAAATGCATCTCGTCAACGTTTATCTTTGGATTCAGTGCATCAAGCCTGGTATCTATCCTGCCGCCATTCTGGACGACCTTGATATTGAACGTCTGCACCACGCTATCTATCAGTTCGTTGGCATCCAGTGTCTGGAACTTCAAGGCTATGTTGCCACCATCGTACAATGACATCTGCAAGACCTTCTCCACCTGATAACTCAGTCTCTTTGTCTCTCCGTATATCACTCCGCCCAAGCGTTCATAGGTATCGGAAGACTTGTGCAGGTTCGTATCGGCCATCATCTGAGCCGCCATGCTTATGGTAGATATAGGCGTCTTGAACTCGTGCGTCATGTTGCTTATAAAGTCGTTCTTCAGTTCGGATACTTTCTTCTGCTTTACCACCAGATACACGGTAACAAGGAACGTGACGAACAGGAACAGTGTGAAGAGCAGAGCCAGATAAATCATATCCGCAACCTCGAATATGTATTTGTTCAGCGAGGGAAAATGGATCGTCACTACCCCCATCTTGCCAGTCGGATCATTGCGGAACAGGGTTTGCGTATAGCTGTACTCCTCTCCACGGGAGTCATAATCGGAGCAACGGCACACCTCCCTGCCCTCACTGTTGAAGACGCGGTAGTGAAACGACATATTGATGCCATTGTCCGCCAAAGCGCGCATGATGGTCTGCTCCATGAGTTCCGTGCTCAGACGCTGTTCGAAACCATTCTCGCTTGCAGCGTAAAGCACACGCAGTATCACCTCGTCCAGCACGCCTTTTTCATATACATAGGCATTGCGTATGCGGCGCTGGAAAGACATCATGCCTGTTGCCGTCATGTTCTTGCCATACGCTGACGAATGGGCGTCCAGCGAATCGCCGTACAGACTGACAACCTCCCGCAGATAAGCCATTGTCTCGTCACGTTCCAAGTCTCTCGAAGCCGCATCTAGGCTGCGGAACACTCCTTCGTTGAATTGCTCGCGCCTTAAGGTTATCATCGTCCTTGCGTACTTGAGTTGCAAATACAGCAGCACCCCGAAATTGACACCCATAATCAGGCATATAGCCCAGATAGCCCATCGTTTCATATCGCAAAGATAGCCTGCACGTTCCTATAAAACAAAAAAGGGCGGCTGCGAAAGCTCCCTTTTTTGCATTTATTTAGATATTGTCCTGTTATAATTGTCAAAAACACAATTAAATCTACCCGTCATTCATCGTCAGTGCCCTTGTACTCGGCCACGAGTTTCTGCTGCACATCGCCAGGAACTAGTTCATAACTTGCAAATTTGGTTATGAAGCTTGCCCGTCCGCCTGTCAGGCTGGACAATGCGGTGGAATAGCTTGACATCTCCTTCAAGGGAGCCTTGCATGTCAGTTTCTCATAGCCGTTCTCGCTGTGCATGCCGGTAATCATGGCACGGCGTCCCTGCAGGTCGCTCATGACATCGCCCATCTTGTCGCTCGGTACAAACACCTCGACATCATATATAGGCTCCAAAATCTTTGGCCCGGCCTCACGGAAAGCGGCACTGAAGGCATTGCGTCCCGCAAGCATGAACGACAGTTCGTTGCTGTCAACCGGGTGCATCTTCCCGTCATATACTATCACACGCACATCGCGGGCGTAGCATCCGGTCAAGGGTCCCTGCTCCATGCGCTGCATCACGCCCTTCAGTATCGCCGGCATGAAGCGTGCGTCTATGGCTCCGCCTACTACGCTGTTGACAAAGACCAGCTTTCCGCCCCACTCCAAGTCTACCGTCTCCGTGCTTTTGGCATTAATGCGGTACTCCTGATTGCCGAACTTGTAGACCTCAGGAGCAGGCATTCCCTCATAGTACGGTTCCACTATCAGATGCACCTCTCCGAACTGGCCTGCACCGCCTGACTGCTTCTTGTGACGATAATCAGCACGGGCAGCCTTGGTGATTGTCTCGCGATAGGGTATCTTGGGTTCGTCGAAGACTATCTGTATCTTCTCGTTGTTCTCCATGCGCCACTTCAGCGTGCGCAGGTGGAACTCGCCCTGACCATGGACAAGAATCTGCTTCAGCTCCTTGCTCTGCTCTATCTGCCATGTCGGATCCTCCTCGCGCATGCGCTGCAAGGCGTTCATCATCTTCTCCGTCTCGCTCTCGTTAACGGCACGTATGGCGCGGGAATACTTGGGATTAGGATACTTGATGAAATTGAACCTGTGCTCCGCACCCTTGGCATTCAGGGTGTTGCCCGTTTTCACGTCTTTCAGTTTGACCGTACAGCCAATGTCTCCGGCCACAAGTTCCTCCACCTTGATACGTGTGGAACCTGCACAACAGAACAACTGAGCCATACGCTCCTTGCTGCCGCGGTCTGCATTGACAAAATCGTCTCCTTCGTGGACACACCCCTGCATAACCTTGAAATACTGTACCTCTCCGATATGCGGCTCCACAGCCGTCTTGAAGAAATACAGGCTTGCCGGAGCATCGGCAACGGGAGCCACCTCCTCGCCGCGCGTGTTGTGTATCTTGGGCATCTGGTCAACAAACGGCACTACATTGCCCAGGAACTCCATCAGACGGCGAACGCCCATGCACTTGCCTGCACACACACAGAAGACGGGGAACATGCCGCGCGCGGCCAGTCCCTTGCGTATCCCCTCGCGCATCTCATCCTCAGTAAGGCTCTCGCTGTCAAAGAACTTCTCCATCAGTCCTTCGTCGTTCTCGGCAGCGGCTTCGACCAAAGCCTTGTGCATCTCCATTGCCCGCTCCATTTCCTCGGCAGGAATATCCCCGATGGTAGGCTCGCCGCCCTCGGGACCCCATGAATATTTCTTCATGAGAAGGACATCTATCAGGGAGTTGAAGCCCGAGCCTGTCTGCAACGGATACTGCACCGGCACCACCTTGGAGCCGTATACCTCGGTCAGCTGTTCCAGGATGCTGTCATAGTCGGTATTCTCGTCGTCCAGCTGGTTTACCAGGAATATCACGGGCTTTTCCAGCTTCTGCGTGTATCTGAAATGGTTCTGCGTTCCAACCTCCACGCCATTGGCACCTTTTATGAGCAGAATGGCCGTGTCCGTGACGTTCAATGCCGTTATGGCGGCACCCACAAAATCGTCACTGCCCGGACAGTCTATGATGTTCAGCTTCTTACCGTTCCATTCCACATGGTATACGGTGCTGAACACGCTGTATCCATACTCCTGCTCCACGGGGAAATAGTCGCTTACCGTATTGTGCTGGGTTATGCGTCCCCTACGGCTGATTACCCCAGCCTCATAGAGCAGGCTCTCCGTCAGTGTCGTCTTACCGCTTCCGTCATTGCCAAGCAGGGCAATGTTCTTGATTTCCTGTGTCTGATAGGTTTTCATCGTGTATTAGTGTTGATTGTTCATATTGTTTGCCTGGGTAGCGCCGCGTTGCTTATGACCGGACGATACCTTTAAGCGGTTGTAAAAATACATTTTTTTCGTGACACCGGACATACCGGTCACTATGTTTTACAACATCATATCAGACATAACATCATTGGAGACGAAGATTCCTTCTTCCGTCAGTCTCAGCATATTCCCGATGCGCACCATGCGCCCCGCCATGATGTGTGGCATGGCCATGCTCAAGGCATAGTCCCTGTGCTTTGCAGAGAGTGAAGCCAGATTCAGCCCCTCAGCCGTGCGCAGGCTCTTCAGCACGCGTTCCTCATAAAGCATGTCCACGTCGAGCATCTCGACGTTGCGCACAGGCATGCCTGCGGCCTTTATGTATCCGGCAAGGTCAGACGGATTGCTGCTGCGCACATACTTTCCGTCATAGCTGTGCGCACCTGGGCCAAGTCCAGCATAGGGAACGTCTCTCCAGTAGCCGCTATTGTGACGCGACCTCCTTCCGGGCAGGGCAAAGTTACTTATCTCGTAGTGCTCCATGCCAGCCTCGCGAGCCGAGGCTACCAGACAGCGGTACATCTCCAGCGACAATTCCTCTGGTGCCTCCTCCACCTCTCCTCTTTCCAACATAATATAAAGAGGTGTACCCTCCTCCCATTGCAGGGAATAGGCACTCAGATGAGGTATGCCCCACGACAGAAGCGCCGCTACATCGTGCCGCCACATCTCCAGCGTCTGTCCAGGCAGGCCGTACATAAGGTCAAGGCTCAGGTTCGTGTATCCGGCTCCGTGCAACAATGCCACAGCCTCGCGGGCTTCACGTGCCGTATGCCGTCGCCTCAGCATTCGCAACAGGCCGTCGTCCAGGGTCTGCACTCCCATGCTTATGCGGTTCACGGGTGTGTCCCGGAGTCCATGCAGGAAGTCCGCCGTCACGTCGTCAGGATTGCATTCCAACGTCACCTCGGCATCGCTCTCTGTCTCCACCAAGGCAAGCAGATGGTCAAATATCGTCCTGAGCCGCTCCGCCCCGAGCTGGCTTGGCGTCCCGCCGCCAAGATATACCGTATCGGCGCGTGCCGCGCGCAACTCTTCCGCACGTCCGTCCATCTCCTTCAGCAGGGAGGCCACGAAAACGTCCATGAGAGCCGGCGAAGTAGACGAAAAAAAGTCGCAGTACAGACACCGCGACTTACAGAATGGAATATGTATATAAATCATATTTCCTGGAACGTCAGTTCATAGAAACAGGGATAAACGCTGGAGACGGCATGGGAATGTCCGGCGCTATGAGGAACTATCAGTCTCACCTTGGCTATGCGTGTCTCGTCATTGACCTGGGCACCGACGCGCACATACTCCAAGGGCTTCAGCCAGCCCGTGGGAACTTCTCTGTCGCCATACGTGGAATACATCAGGCTGCCCGTGGGAACGGTCAGGTCGAAACTGCCGCTTATGCGCCCCGAGTTGTTGGATATGTTAAGTATCTCCGGACGTGTCGCATAGCTCTGCACACGGTTGGTCAGCTGGAGGCTGTCGCCCATGATGTTATATTCATAGAAGCGGCATACCAGTCTGCGGTTCTCGCCAACGCCAATGCGACGTCCCGCACCTTCCCTGACTATCTGCATGTAGACACCGCTGTTTGTGAACAGCACATATTCGTTGTTCTCTATCCTGGTGACACTGTCCTGAGCCTCGAACTGCGCCTCGCTAATAACCTTGATTTTGCCGACATTGACCAGCGTGTCCTCTCCAAGCCTAAGCACTACATCCTTTGCCACAAAACTGTTCACCACATTGCGCTCGTGTTCCTTCTGCTCGGCGTATGTCTGATCTTCGCTGCCACACGAGCACAACACGCAGGCAATGGCTCCGACAACCAATGTCCAAGATATTCTTTTCATAGTCATCCTAATTTGCAGCACAAAGGTACGAATTAAAATTAATAATTCAGGATTAAGCACTGGAAAATAGCCTTGACTTTTCATATATATACAACAATCCATTGTTAATATTCAGAGGGGAGCCGGCCACAAAACACATCATCCCATATATACATTATATATAAGGTATAGCTTATGTCATCGGGAAAATCATGGCTCAGTGGCAAAATAGCGGTGATGGCACTCGTGTTCTGTTGACAAAACAGTTCCATCGAAAAATATTTACACGTCAGCGTTGTTACTGGCGACATTTGTCTTACGTCCTCAGTACAAAAGTCAGAAGATGTACGTAGAACAGGAATAGGGTGGTGACAGATTATGTAGGATTTCAATGCACAAGGCGTATTCCGTCTTTATCCTACGCTATCACATCTTATTGTACTATAAGGCTTTGCACATTACACAAGCAACCTCTAAAAGCTCACTATACCGTCCTGTGACAGGCTTCTCGAACCCCTCCGCCAAAGACACCGCGGTCTTGGGGGTGAAAGACCGTGGTCTTAAGCGCGAAGACCGACGGTCTTAACGCTTAAGACCACGA
>CAMWRK010000125.1 GCA_947176655.1 uncultured Prevotellaceae bacterium
CAATCCTTTCGGGTAACACCGATCTTCTTGATAAAGCCAAACTTGAAAAGCGTATTGCCTCATTGGAGAGTGAACGCAAGGCACATAGCAAGGGTATTGCCGACAGCAAGTTCCGTTACCAGACCATTACGCACGACATCGCCAACAATGAGGCTGCCCTTACGAGGATGAAGGCTGACTGGGAACGTTATCAGTCCGTTGTCAAACGGGATAAGGATGGCAATCCGCTTAACGACCTGAAGATTGACACCTGTAACCTTTCCGATGAAAAGAATATGGGTATCCACCTGCAAGGACTGGCGACAAAAACCGACACGCACGGTCATTACCAGCGTATCGGCGAGGTCTATGGTTTCCCGATTTCAATCATATCCGAAAGGACACTGGTTGACGGTAAGGAGAGTGTTCAGAACCGCTTTGTTGTCGAGGGCAATTACAAATATAAGTACAACAACGGCTACATCGCCATGAGCGACACCCATGCCGCCTGTATGAACTTCGTCAACGCTCTGGAGAAGATACCCGGCATCATCGCCCAGTATGAGGAGAAGACAGCGAAACTCAAAGCCGATGTTCCCCAACTCGAAGCCATCATCTCAAAGACGTGGGGCAAGGAGGACGAGTTGAAGCAGCTCAAATCCGAACTTGCCGCCCTCGACCGCAAGATTACGGCTGAACTGGCCCCTAAACACGATGAGAATGACGGCACAGAGAACAAGCAGGAGCAATCCCAACAACCTCAGACGGAGATAAGAACTACAAACGTAGAACCTGATAATCCTCAGAATCGTAAAACATCAATGGTTGCAGAACCGGAGAGCAAGTATAGCCCACGGGAACCTATTAACTCCCGTATCATTATCGAAGATTGCGGAGCAACCCCTCTCGGAGGCTTTCGAGCAAGACCCAAATTATAGAAAATGGCAAGATTCCAACATTTCGGAGTCTTGCCATTTTTGTTATTGCTATCCTTGCATTACTTCATGCTTTTGCCATAATCGGTTGGAATACCGAATTTCTTCATGTGGGCATATAGCGTCTTCCGAGATACTTTCAGCATTTCCGCCGCTTTTTTCTTATCTCCATTGCTGATGTCAATGGCAGCTTTGATTCTGTCCCCTTCATTCTGATACTCTCCAATTGGATTTGACTGAGTACCGAAATAGAGATCATCTTTGCGGATTAATTTTCTGTTTACCATTGTCACTGTGCGCGACAGAATGTGGAAAAGTTCTCTAAGATTCTTTCGCCAGATAAAGGAGGTTAGAGATTCTTTTGCCTCGTTACTCAATGTTTTTTCCGGCAGTTTGTGAATGGCGCAAATACTTTTAATCATCGCAGCCGCAATGTCGGGAATGTCGGTAGGGTCATCTATCAGTGATGGTATGCGGATTATGTGCCCGCTCAATACCTGTAAAATCTGATATGGGCACTCTTTCTTTGAAATGAGTTCCTCCAAGTTGGCACGTGTCGAGCATATAATGGCACCCTCAAAGTGTATGGTTTTCCCAGTGGGACTGGTAAACGTAGGATTGTTGATTATTCGGGCAAGGACCTTCAATGCATTATATTCCAGCTTATCTATTTCGTGGATATATATCGTACCACCATTTGCCTGCATCATCATTGATTCGATATTCTGGCGGAATAATTCCTCCGCCTTCATACCTGCAAAGGGCCATGATCGTTCAGAACTGCCTGTCTTACAATTGGCGTAGATAAAAGGACAGGCTCGTCGAGTGCTTCTGACATGGGCAATCTGAGCAAGAGAAAGTTTACATGTGCCGGCTGCTCCAATGAGAAGAATCGGCTTGAATTTCATTTCTCTAAGCCTGAATCGGATTTCTTTGAATTGTCGGCTTACTCTCTCAACCCATTTTAATGAGGTGTTATCCTCAAACATTGAACATAAAGGAAGAGTTAGAGAATCTGTTTCCTGTCCTGTGTGGTGAAACAGCTGGTCTTCACCGAGTTTCCATGTCTCGGTAGTCAGGTTTGGAAGACAGTTAAGCTCAATCGTCATGCGACAATGAAGATTCTTTTGAGCCGAAGCAAATTGAGAGACTCCAGTCGCAGCGGGATCAAGAGAGGTGTTGTTGATAATCACGCAGGAGTATTTATCAGAAGATATTGCCTCCTTCGCCTCTTTGCTGTCATAAATGACGTCTATTTCCTCCGGCACAATCGGAACATAGGCGGCAAGGTCCTGTAAGTCTATCGGTGTAAGACTGTAGATAAGAGCCCGCCGGGAGGTATTTTGCGGTCTGGTTGTCGGAAAATCAGGCCGTGTTACCATAAAATGATGTTTTTAATAGTTTGAGTTAAAAATAATTTTAGTTGAAAACGTAGGTAACACATAGTAATATTGAGTATCACTGCGAGTTACGTCTGCAAAGATAATTAAAATTTTTGAATAAAGGTAACACTTGAAACAATTATTGTGTTACCCATTTTGGTCAAATACGGCAAAAGTAACACGCAATATGGCTTAAATCAATCTTTTAAGCCAGTAGCCACATAAACATTTTTATTCTGCGATTGGTTGTTATTACGAATTGATTCTTGAACCAATTCAATATTTCCAAACGTATATTACCCAAATTCATCATAAAAGTCCCGAGTCGATATGCCTCACAACAGTTTAATTAACTCAAATTTTGTATGCGGTCTCAAAGAGCATAATTTCGAGACCTGCAACCATCACTACGATGACCTTATAAAGCAGATTCATTCAACTTGCACATCCCATCCGAGCGAGTGGTTCAACGTGCGTTTCGCACTTCTGACTCTTGAAGTGGAGATTAGAAACACGCTTGAAGAAATCCCATCGGAAGAAACTAATCTTCGCCGCCTCGTCCAGAAGGCATTGAATCTTGTAGCCAAAGCTCATGAAACGATGGCGGAGCATATCTCCAATGCCAACAGACATCTTCCCAAAGAGGTTGTCGAGGAAATTTACATGATACGTAAGCCGGCATTATCGAAACTCAAACTCACTATGAAAAAGACTGATATATGTGAGCGCATTTACTCTGATTGGCTCATGGGCATATACAATGGAGGCGATGTATCTCTTTCGGATATTGTTGAACACTATAACGCAATCTATGGGCTGGATATGACAGATGAAGAAGTTTATGAAGGATTCCGTCGTATCAAGCAGCGTAAGGGAAAATCGGGCAGGATGTTTGACTCCAGCAGAAACATCTATGACCTTGGATATTATACGTATGAAGCCAATCGTAGGCTCAACCAGCACATTCTTGATACCGATATGTTGGAAGGTGGTCGTCCGTCTCGACCTGAAGCCTATAAGAGCAGTGAAATATGAACATTAAAATACGGAATGAAAACAACTTGTCTTCATTCCGTTCATCATTTTATTACAACAATTAGTCTTTGAGGCATCCTATCGGCACTACATATACACCATCGTCTCTCCGATATGCAAATTCTCCACCGGTCAAAACCATCAGGAAAGATGGAGCCGAACTTTTAGAGCTATCTATATTTGCAGCCAGTTTCTTCAGATTCTCAGCCCCCTCTTCTATCTCGCGACTACCGAGCTTCACTTCTACTGCAGCCCATCTTCCATCGTCGAGGGTGATGATTATGTCCGCCTCAAGATCATTATTATCATGGTAATGACGGATTGTACCTCTCAAATTCTCAGTATAAACTCTTAAATCTCTAACACACAAGGATTCAAATAAGAATCCAAAATAGTTAAAGTCATCAAGTATAGACTGCGGACTTGCCCCTATCGCTGCAACAGCCAAAGAGGGATCGACAAATTGTCTTTTATCCGATGTTCTTATTCCGGTTTTAGAGCGCAAGGAAGGTTGCCATGCCTTGACATCCTCGATTATAAACAGCTTCCGTAATGCCCTAAGATATATTTCAAGAGTTTTATCAGTAATTGAAGTGTCATTAGCCCTGACGTCCCCCATGATAGTTCTGTCTGTAGTCATGGTCGATATATTCCTTGCCAAAGATTTGAGAACAGCCCTAACCCTATCCGGGTCTTTCTGTGACCTATCGACAGCAGCCGCATCTCTTTCACAGATTGCCTCTACATAATCTTTAGCAACATCAAGCGCATCCTCCTTATCCATCGATAACGCGGCAGGCCATCCTCCACGACAGATTGCAAAAGCGAGGTCGTCTATGGTAAGATCGCTCATAGACGTCACATCAGAAACTCCATCAAATAATTCTTTAAGAGATACAGTCCCATTTGATTCATTTGACTCATACAAACTCATAGGCCTCATTCTCATACGGGATATACGTCCTGTTCCAGTATGCTCCATCTTTTCATCAGGAAGCAAATCATTATCTTCATCAACTACAACACTCCCGGTGAGTATAAATTGACCTTTCTTCGGATCCTTATCAACCGCAAACCTTACCGCATCCCATAGCACAGTTGCTGTCTGCCACTCATCTATAAGACGAGGCTTATCACCACGCAGAAGATAAGAAGGCGTGGTTTGAGCCATTTTCAAGTATGCGGCGCGTCTGTCCGGATCCTGTAAATATATCACGCTGTTTGAGGCGTTCAACGCAGTCCACGTTTTCCCGCACCATTTGGGTCCGGTAACAAGTACCGCTCCACTGGTTCTCAATTTCTTTTTCAGTGTTTCATCCGCTATTCGCGGCATATAGTGTTCAATTTCCATTACCTTAAATTTTTGTGCAAAGATAGTTATTTTCAGTGGAATATACAAGTTACTCCGAACTTTTCAGCGACTTTACTCCGAACTTTTCGGCAACTTCACTCCGAACTTTTCTGTTTCTATCTTTATCTCTATAGGAAAATGCCGACTATTTCCATTTCAGAAACAGTCGGCTCGACAATGGTTTACTTAGACGGTCGAATCAGAATATATCCCCCTTGGATGCCGCAACTATTGCATTTATCTCATCAGCAATTTCCTCAGAAGATAGTTTGATATAGTCCATAAAGGTCTTCTGTGTCTTATGGCCACTCACGTGCATCATCTGAACAATAGTGAACTTATGAGAAAGGTACATATTGGTAATGCCACTGCGTCGTGCAGTATGAGTAGTAACACTATTCGCTCGTGTTACCAGATATTCTCCTTTGGAGTTTTTCTCAAAAGACATTGTGCCCTCTTCTACATTCTTCCGCTGTTTCATAGTCAGGACCGTGGGGACTTTCTTTGCAAGCGAGGGGACGGTCTGAGATAGCTCGGTAAGAATCTCCTTGATATACCGGTTGATTATCTGGTCAACGACCTGTGGGAGATGATAATTGTATTTTTCGCAGATGGCTTGAAGATTATTACTCATAATTGGAATCATAACCTCATTACGGGTCTTCTGTTGAATTATGCGGATAATCTTTGTCCCTTTCGATGTTGTCGTGAAACATTCAGGCGTAAGTTTGGAATAATCACTGACGCGCTGACATGTATAACAACCAACGAGGAATACATCGCGTACCTGCTCTTTCAAGCCGGTCAACGGCATTTCATAGAGCGCCTGCAACTCATCAGAGGTAAGATATATTTCAACAGCCTTGTCCGTTTCTTCAATCTTCCTTTTTGAGAAGAACATCATTGCTCGGTCATTGTTATGAACGCCGTCAGTATAAGCATAACCGACAAATGCACGAAATGAAACGAGATATTTATTGATTGAAGTCACCATGTAGCCACCCTTTGAAAGATAGTCTATGAACTTGGTGACACAAGCACGGTCAATATCATTCCATGTGAGTTTGTGTTTTGGATCAAATCCATTAAATAGCTTCCTAAAACTATTCCATGCCTTGATACTTCCGGGGGTATATGGTGTATTACCGTTAAGACGGCGTTTTGCCTTGATGTCCTCAACGAATGTATCGAGATAGTTCCAGACACAAGCCTTTTCAGCATCTTTTGCACGACGCTCTGCCTCTTCCTCGGCAGCTATCTTTCGCTCTTCCTCAATTCGAGCCTCCTCTTTGGCAATTTCAGCCTTGCGATTTCCATCGGCCTTTTTAGGATCAGCGATAGCAAGTATCTCAGCCTCGACTTGTGCCTTGTCAAAAACGACACCATCTATGGCTCCTTTGACAACAAGTTCTATGCGAGTCAACTGCTCGTGAAGTCTATTATTACGCTTCTTGTGCTGCTCCCAATTCTCAGGAGAAGACACAGCCTCCTGCCACTCCTTTACATTAACTCTAATTTGTGAGGAGAAGAGAATATCTAATTTATGTTTTCTGCTCTGTATTCTTAAAAACAGAGTTGCTATTTCCTGCTTCGCATCCTGTCTGCGAACCTGAAATTTTGAGAGAGATTTTGCCATTTTTATCCACTGTCACCCCATGTGAGCGATGACAATGCAAAGTTAATAATAAAATTTTATAGTCCCTACATTAGTCCCTACATTTTGTGATTTTTATTAGATTCACTAAAATTCAATAAAATCAAATAA
>CAMWRK010000126.1 GCA_947176655.1 uncultured Prevotellaceae bacterium
GCCCGCCAGCAACTGGATACGTTCCGTCTACGGCAGCAAGAGCGGGACAATAGGCGGCCTTACAGAAGCATACGAGATGGCGGCGCAAGGCAACGGTTTCCGCAATGAGTTCATACCTGAGCCATCAGTCCTGGACATGGTGAACAGATATGCCCGTGCTCTGGACGACCTGCATACCGACCTGCATGAATGTCTGGGACACGGTTCCGGCCTGTTGCTACCTGGTGTAGACGCAGACGCATTGGGAGTACATGGAAGCACTATAGAGGAGGCGCGCGCCGACCTGTTCGCACTATACTATATTGCCGACCGCAAGATGTGTGAACTCGGACTGACTCCCGATGACGAAGCATGGAAATGCAACTACTATACATACATGCTCAACGGTCTTATGACACAATTGGTACGCATACAGCCAGGATGTGACATAGAGGAGGCGCACATGCGCAACCGTGCGCTCATAGCACACTGGTGTCTGGAACAGTCCGCATACTGGGGCAAGGTTTTCGGGACACGTCCGGCCATGGAACTCGTAAAGTCCGAAGGAAAAACATCACTCGCCATATATGACTACCCCACCCTGCGCCAATATATAGGTCAGTTGCTGGCAGAGGTGCAACGCATCAAAAGCGAAGGTGACAGCAAGGCCGCCGAAATGCTTGTTGAAAAATATGGAGTGCATGTGAACGCCACTCTGCACCAAGAAGTTCTGCAACGATACAAAGCCTTGAACCTTGCACCGTACAAAGGCTTCATCAATCCGCGTTACATACCGATAACGGATACGGAGGGCAAAATAACCGACATTGATGTCGACTACGGAGAGGGATACGACCAACAGATGTTGCGGTATGGAAGAGACTATTCGTGATATAAAGAAAGAGCTGCGTGCCAACATGAACGGCATTGCCTCGGCACAGATGCGACGTGCCGGCATGCCGCACCATGTCGTGTGGGGCATTGAACTGCCGCGCCTGCGCGATATAGCCGCCGAATTTCCAAGCGACAGGAAACTGGGACAGAGACTATGGAATGAAAACGTGAGGGAAAGCAGACTACTGGGCATACTGCTGACTCCACCAGAGGACTTTCTTCCGGAAGTAGCGGATATATGGGTACATGAAGCAGCCACACCCGAAACGGCATCACTGCTGGCCATGGAACTGATTGTGCCACAGACATGGGCAACGAACATGGCTTTCCACTGGATAGCAGGCACCGACAATCTGGCAGCATTGTGCGGATGGCTTACAATATGCCGCCTGCTGCAAAATGGAGGTACGCTGATGCCACGCTCCGAGGCGGAATTGCGCGACCATGCCACAGCTGTACCGGAGAATGCGCCACTGTATCTGCGTAAGGCCGTACTCCGGACTATGGAGGCAATAACTGCTTCCTCGAATTACGCAGACAATACTGCAACAGAATGATGTATTACAGAGAAACAGGACTGCACAACAACATACACCGCAAAATATAAATAACCAGCCCCGCACTCCCCTGAACACAGACACTAATATCGTATGCAAGGGAAACGGGAACACAAATAACTAACAATATGGCAAAAGGAAAAGTTGATGCCCTTCTGGGCATTGTATTCGGCGACGAAGGAAAAGGCAAGGTCGTTGACGTATTCACACCACGCTACGATGTGGTGGCACGGTTTGCCGGCGGCCCCAATGCCGGACACACAATCATCTTCGGAGACAAAAAGTTTGTCCTTCGCAGCATACCTTCAGGTATCTTTGACGAGGACAAACTGAACATCATAGGCAACGGATGCGTCATTGCCCCTGACCTCTTCATGGCCGAAGCGATGGAGCTGGAGGATGCCGGATATGCTCTCAAGGAAAGACTGCACATCAGCAGGCGTGCCCATCTGATTCTGCCCACGCACCGTGTACTGGATCGTGCATACGAAGCCGCCAAAGGCAAGAACAAGGTGGGCACTACAGGAAAGGGCATAGGCCCCACATACAGCGACAAAGCCAGCCGCATAGGTCTGCGTGTGGGCGATATAGAGGAGAATTTCGAGCAGAAGTATGCGGCACTGAAGACACGCCACGAGCAGATTCTGCGCGACCTGCACTTCACTGACTACGACATCACCGAGGAAGAAGAGAAATGGATGGAGGGTGTCCGCTACATGAAGCAGTTCCCTCTGCGTGACACTGAATTCGAAATAAACCAGGCTCTCGCCGAAGGCAAGAACGTGTTGGCCGAGGGTGCACAGGGTACCATGCTGGATATTGACCACGGAACCTATCCCTTCGTAAGCTCCTCAAGCACTTGCACAGGAGGCGTATGCACCGGTCTTGGCGTAGCGCCCAATAGCATAGGTGAAATTTTCGGCATATTCAAGGCATACAGTACCAGAGTAGGCTCAGGCCCGTTCCCGGTGGAACTATGCGACGAAACCGGAGACCGTATTCGCGACATCGGTCACGAATACGGTGCTGTCACCGGACGTAACCGTCGCTGCGGATGGGTGGATCTCGTGGCTTTGAAATACGCCATAATGGTAAACGGTGTGACACAGCTCATCATGATGAAGAGCGACGTACTGGACACTTTTGAGACTATCAAGGCGTGCATAGCATACGAAAAGGACGGAGTGCGCACCACACAGATGCCATACGATACCGAGGGATGGCAAGCTGTGTACGATGAAATCAACGGATGGCAGACAGACCTATCCGGAATGACTTCCCCGGAACAGTTTCCACAAGCCTTCAACGACTACATAAAGTATCTTGAGAGCGCATTGGAACGCCCCATAACCATTGTCAGCGTAGGTCCCGACCGTGCACAGACCATAGAGCGTTAATCCACACACTGTATCAACAAACACAGGAGCTGTCCTAAAAGCGAACAATCAGGACATCTCCTGTGCGTGTTGATACGGACAATCATAAAGACACACTTCGCATTTGGATTCTGTGATGACAAGATACCAGGCCTTTTCAAAAGCTGAAACAATAAGCAAAAACGATTTTTTCCGGTAAAACGTTTGGTACTTTCAAAATAATGCCATATCTTTGCACTCGCAAAACAGGAAGAGCTGATGTTGGTGCGGTAGTTCAGCTGGTTAGAATACTAGCCTGTCACGCTAGGGGTCGCGGGTTCGAGTCCCGTCCGCACCGCAAGGAGGAAAGCCAAAAGCTTTCCTCCTTTTATATATCAGCAGACTTTTGTACATACGTACCAACAAACTTTTACTGCATTTGCAATATTTAACAAGAATACCAATTGACATTTCCTCAAAATCCGCTAACTTAGTCTTCGATTTAATTAATCAAACCATATACATATATATGAAAAAACACTACTACATCATCTCACTTGCACTCGCAGCAGGAATGTTTGCAAGTTGCAACAGCGAGTTCAATGACACGGATGCTATCCTGCCAATCGAAAACACAGACAACACCGTAACAAACCAGACAAGGAACTTCCCCCAGGACGATGGTGCCATCAAACTGAAAGGAGAAGCTGCGGAAATGCTTTGGCAGCTTCTGCCCGGTGTAGACGACGCATTCCCGAAACGCCGCGCCGGCTACAACATCACCGACCAGCAATACCAAACAATCAAGGAATTTACCGATGAACTTGTCGTAGGCAGAACCACCGAGAGCCAGAAGTACAGAGCCATATACAACTGGATAACCAAGAACATCAAGTACAACACCGAACTCCAGCATTACAGCAACGACCCGTATGATGTGTTCGTCAACAGAATATGTGTCTGCCAAGGATATGCCAACATACTTAATGTCATGTTGCACACACAGGGGATAGACGTGATAAACGTAAACGGATTCCTGAACCCCATAGGTGGACATGCGTGGAACTACGTGAGACACGGAGGTATATGGTGGGTAAGCGACCCGACAAACGCCTACGAATGCAAAGCCGAACTTGTCGACAATTACAAAAAGACCCTAAGCCCTGTATCTGCAGACGGCAATATCCTTGAAAACGAAGAATACGCATTCGACTACTCCAATGGCTGCCTGAATCTGAACACCGTCAAAGTGGCAGATGATGTGATGATGGTTCCGTTCAGCGCTACCTTCAACAACGGAGTCAAAATCCAGATAAATTCATTCTGTCCTACAGAGCCTATCCCAGAAAACATAAAGGAAATATACATGGGCACAAACATCTCCACTCTGGGCGGCAACGGCATCATTGGCCTTAACCTATATGCCCCAAGCGTAGAGATGGTATATATAGATCCTGCGAACACATTCCTGAGAAGTTATGCCGGCGTAGTTTACAGTTGCTATTCTCCCGAGCCTCTGTACGTTCCCACCGCTATGACAAGGCTGGAACTGATGCCGGCAGAAGTTCTTGAGAAAGGCCACGTATACCGATTCGACAACATCGAAGAACTTGTTGTCCCACAAGGAACCAAACGCATAGAAGCATGGGCCGTGGAGTATTGCCCCAACCTGAAAGTGGCATACGTTCCGACTGACACAGAGATTGAAGAGAACGCTTTCACCAGATTGCACTCTACATTCAAAATCATACGTCAGGATCAGACTGGCATAAAAGACGTAAAGGCCAACTGATACAGACACATCTTCATTATATCAGGTAGCACTAATTTTTAACAGCTATTTATAACACTGAGTGGGCGGAATAGTTTTCTTATTCTGCCCATTCTGTATTCAACCCGATACCACACGCCATCCCACATGGACAAAATCAGAAACCTCATCCTCACTTCCCAAGACATTACTCCGTTCCGCAAACGCGTCTATTTGGAACTGCTCAACGTACCTGTAGGCGAGACAATAACCTATGGCGAACTGGCTCGCCGCATAGGATGCCGCAGCGCACAAGCCGTAGGACAGGCCCTCCGCCACAATCCATTTGCGCCACAGGTTCCATGCCACCGTGTCGTAGCCGCAGACGGAAGCCTCGGCGGTTTTCACGGCCAGCGTGACGGAGAAATGATTGAACGCAAACGCCAAATGCTGGAAGCCGAAAAAGCAGCATTGCACAAAGCCGGCAACACATGACAGTCTACAACTGCACCACCACAGAAAAAAAACAATAGCCAAAGCCAATTGACAGGCCATGATTTTGATACTATAGGACAAAGGAAATCCCCCTCCCCGGACTAACGAGGCGGAGGACTTCACGGACCTAACCAATCTCCTTCTGTGTTTTATTATCTAAAGGATAGCACAGAAATCTCAAACAATCTATAGCCTAACCAAAACAATCCTATCTCTTTCTGCGAAACAACTGTACATCCCTTCCGACCTTGACATTGGTGTCGTCGGCAGGAGTTATAACCGTAATCATCGTTCCTCGGTCTGAAGCTGAGAACATCTCTGAACACTCCGTACTGATGTACAGGACACCGTCCTTGACGCGATAATCAAGTTTTGCTGCATCGTACATGGCAGACACGCTGACAAGAACTCCATAGTCCTCGCCTTTAATCACCCTTACGCGTGCAGGGACATTCACATTCACTTCGCAGAAAGGAGCGACTGCACTTGGTTCCACAATACGTTCTTCAATACTTTTGCTATTTGCTGTTGCTGCCGCCATCATCATAATCACGGCTACCATAGTCATAATCTTTTTCATAATTCAATCTTTTTACCTTAACATTTACTTGTGTTTCTCTTCTTTTTTCTCCAATGTCGCTGGCCTCTTCAAGCCATGTTTTCGTTTCTGTGGTTAAGCCTTTTTCGCTTTCTCTGACGCAAAGGTAAGGCCAATTGAAGACAAAACACACGGGCAAATCTCTAAAACGAATAGGGATTTCCCCTTTTATTGATAAAAATCAATATTGTATGACATATTGTCACACCCACACCCGAATCACTGTACCGAACGTATGCTTTTCACCGCAACAGTATATCAAAATGACAGCTACGACAAATCATTCCGCCACCACAACACCCGCACCATATATTATATACAAGGTATAGCAAATTATTCATGATAAAAAAAACACCAGCACTGAAAAAAGATTACACATGCGCACACCAACTGACCGTTTTTGCCCAATGCTCCAAATACCCAAAACGTTTCTTAAAATGTATCGCGTAAGAAGACAGCACGTTAAACATGAGCAACGGGGATACGTTCCTGCCTATTGGACACAATATTAATATTACGAAATTTGGTATTGTCTGTCACGTTTAGACATTGACATTTGACTCAATATTGCTTGTCAGCTCTTTTTTCTATAAATTTCCCCCGATAATATTTGGCCGGTAACGCAAAAAGACGTACCTTTGCACACGCAATCAAGAGGCAAATTCACCTCATGGAGGTCAAAAAGCCAGCACTGATTACAAAGGGCGATTAGCGCAGCTGGTTCAGAGCATCTGCCTTACAAGCAGAGGGTCG
>CAMWRK010000127.1 GCA_947176655.1 uncultured Prevotellaceae bacterium
AATTAGTAGTCTCTTACAGAGTGTACTTTCACGAAAATTTGCTACCTTTGCCCCTGCAAGTCCATAAAGGATGAGCAGACATATTAAAGAAGCGTTTTCGCATCTTTCTTCAGTGAAACTTCGACAACTTCAATGATATAGGAAAGATGGTGAAAGTACGCTCTCTTTGGCTTGTATTGTCATACCCATTGGTATGGGTCAGTAGATATACGGTCAAAATGGAGTTGCTGTCACTTATTCTTATATCATGGGAGTCGAAGCCCACACTGAAGAATAGTGAAAAGTGGCTCCACTTCTTTGTATGTTTCCCAATTTTAACAACCAACACGCACTGTAGAGCCACACAGATGCAGAGAGAACAAAAAATGAAAAAAACTTTCATTTTAGCTTGCATGGCTCTATCTGGGCTGTGCGCATCAGCCCAACAGAAAGGCGATATGGCTGTAGGGCTGAACCTTGGAGTAGCGCCATGCCTTGAAAGCGGTGCGTCATTAACCAATTTCGGTATTGGAGCAAAGTTCCAGTACAATGTAAGCAACCCTGTACGTCTTGAAGCTGCCTTTGACTATGGTTTCAAAGACAAGGAGACTGATGTCATGACAATTGGCATTAACGGCCACTACCTGTTCAAGGTAGGAGAGAAATTCAACATCTACCCTCTTGCCGGTGTCGGTTACGCACGTATTGGAATGGATATACCACAAATAGAAATTCCAGAAATTCCCGGAATGGAGGATTATCCTGGAATGGAAGATTATCTTGACATGCCTACGTCTTTGTCATCAAACAAATTCTACTTCAATGTAGGTGCGGGAGCAGAATATGCTATCAGCGACAAATTCTCCGTAGGGCTTGAGGTCAAGTACCAATACATAGAAAACTTCTCACGTCTGCCTATCTCCATAGGTGCAACCTATAAATTCTAACAAAGATGGCAGGGTATCTTGAACTTTCCTTTGTGGCTATCCTTACCACGGAGTCATTCCAACAAAGGAAAGTCCGAGAATGTTGGAGGCATCGTCCCATTTACCGTAGATGGGACAACAATCCTTCCAATAGATTATAAATGTATGGGGCTGCTGGCGCAGCCCCATTGTTTTTGCAAATAGCGAATACGCATGCCACTACCCCTCTGTATGAAAGTTGGTAACAGCACCGCGCTCCTGAACCGGCACGCCGTCAGTCGCCTTTGCCACAGCAATGGCCTTCAGCATGAATGCCATGTTTCGCCCAAGATTACGCATGGTCTGCAATCCCTCTAAATCTGCCTCAACCTCCTCCGCCGTATGTCCGTGCACCTCGTTCCAGTAAGTGCTTGACACAATAGGCATGGCACTGATAGTAAAGTATTTGTTTATCTCGTCAAAAGCAGATGTAGAACCGGCACGGCGTGACGAAAGAACAGCAGCTCCCACCTTCATAGTCTTGTCGAACACACCGGAAGTACTGTAAAACAGCCTGTCAAGAAAGGCAAGCAATTGACCGTTGGCTCCGGCATAATAGACAGGACTGCCGATGAGTATACCGTCGGCCTGAGCAAATTCCAGAGCAGCATCGTTGACCTGATCGTTGAAGACACAACGCCCATGTTCACGACAGAAACCGCACCCGGCACATCCTCGCACATCCTTATTTCCTATATTGACACGCACCACCTCTATACCGGCGGCAACCAATACGTTCTCCACTTCACGCAGTCCGCGGTCGGTACACCCCTTAAGATGCGGACTTCCATTTACGACCAATACTTTCATATCGTTTTAGATTAATGATTATTGTGTGCGGTTTCTGTACATCCTGACGACAGCCAGGGCAGAAATGGCCAATGTGACGATTCCGCCAAGGATGTAGGCTGAGAGTTCGGCACCCATGCCGTACATCATGGGCGACACAAAAACATAGGTTGAGCAGACGTAGGTCATGAACACAGCCGGTATCATGCCGATGGCCACAGGCTTGCCGTGCCCGGAGAGATACAGAGTGATGCACCACAGAGTGATGGCGGCCAGCGTTTGGTTCATCCATGCAAAGTAGCTCCAGATGGCAAGGAAAGGCAAGGCGAAGATGAGCAGCAGCCCGGCAAGGAACAATGGCAGAGAGACAAGGACACGCTTGGCCAGCCCAGTCTGCGGTATGTCCAGCATGTCGGCGACTATCAGCCTGGCCGAGCGGAAAGCCGTGTCGCCGGACGATATGGCACAGGCAATGACTCCAACAAGCACGAACGGAGCTATGTAGCTGCCCAATGTCTCAGTCGAAATGACATCGATCATACGTGCCGCACTGCCGCCATACTCGGCTATGGCAGCGTTAAGGCCGTCCGTACCACCCCAGAAAGCCATGGCTATGGCTGCCCACACGAGGGCTATGATGCTCTCCGTTATCATGGCACCGTAGAAGACGAAGCGGCTCTGCGTCTCACTGGTCATGCAACGCGCCATCATAGGAGACTGTGTGGCATGGAAGCCGGATATGGCTCCGCAGGCTATCGTAGTGAACAGCATGGGCATTATGGGGAATCTGCCGGCATCGGAGATGCAGTTGCGCAGAGACGTAAGTTCCGGAATGACATATCTGTCTGTATTCGTGAGCAGCACAAGGAATATCCCTGCCGCCATGACCAGCACAGCCAGGCCGAAAAGAGGATAGATGCGCCCTATGATTTCGTTTATGGGCATAAGCGTAGCGAGGACGTAGTATGCCAGTATCAGCATAAGTATCACGAAGACCTCCCATGACATTGAGGAGGACATGGGCGTCTCCAACGCCGGCCAGGATATGTCCGCCGCAATAAGTTCGGCTGGCTGCGACATGAACACCGTGCCCACCAGCACCATGAGCAGCAAGGCAGCCACGCGCATGAACAGGCGTGCTTCCCTGCCCATGTACTTGCCAACAATCTCGGGCAGGCTCTGCCCTGCGTTCTTCAGCGAGATAACACCGGCGACAAAATCGTGCATGGCTCCGATGAATATTCCACCGAGAGTAATCCACAGGAACGCGACAGGCCCGTAGGCAGCCCCGAGCAACGCGCCGAATATGGGACCGAGACCGGCGATGTTCAGCAGCTGGATCAGGAATATCCTCCAGCGCGGCATGGGGATATAGTCCACACCGTCGTAGTGTGTCGCCGACGGCACCGGGTTGTGACCGTCTATGTCGCATACCCTTTCCAGACAGCGGCCATACGTAAAATAAGCCGCCACCAGCAACGCAAGGCAAAGAAGAAACGTTATCATCTTTTTTTGTTCTCCGTAAATGTTTATGACATGAACTCTATGTCCCACAGATTATGTCTGGAAACCGTTCCGGGCATGGCATGCTGCGAGTAGGGACGGATATCCAGATCCACGCTATAGCCTATGCGGTCTGGCATGCCGTACCATGGTTCCACGCACACATAGGGGCACAGCAAATCCGTCATCTGCCATACAAGCAGCACCGGAGCACCATGGGAGATATGGCAGATCTCCGTCTTCATGTCGGTGCGTAGCAGCGTTATCTCCCTGACCTGCCACTTGTCAAAGATAAGAGCCTCATTACGGAAAGTCTCCACACTTATGGGGATAAGACCCTCGGCTGTCCGTGGCACGGTAAAGCGTTCGCCACCGAAACATCCCTGTTCGCTGGCTCTGACTACACTTATTCCTTCGGCAGGTTCAGGACGCATATAGCCGACAATTTCCGCCTCCTTGCTGTAGTCCGGAAGCATTATCGCCGGATGTCCGCCTATCTGGTAGTGCAAAGTCTCGTCCTCCGAGGGATTGGCGACGGAGGCATTGCAGGTCAGCTTTCTGCCGTCAAGAGCATAGGTTATCGTAAGAACAAAGGAGAAAGGATACTGGCCTCTTGTTTCATCGTTGTCCTGCACACGCAGACTGATAGAAGTGGCAGTGCCACACGCCACCGGTTCAAATTCCATATTGCGTACGAAGCCGTGCTTCAGCATACTGTATGTCTTGCCGCGGTATTTGTATTCTCCGTTCCATAGTCCTCCGCAAGCGGGAAACAGTATCGGGGAGAAACCGGCCCAGAACGCCGGATTGCCGTTCCACCACAATTCGCGTCCAGTGTCCTTATCCTCTACACGAACAACCTCTGCACCGAAAGAACGCACGGTGACACGCAGGCAATCATTTTCTATAATGTAATCCATGGTTTATATGTTTTGTCCTGTTAACAATGGCGGAGCATATATTCCGAAAAAAGAAGAAACCGAAGAGCGAGGAACCAATGCCCGTCCTCCGTCTTCGGTTTCGTTCATATATGTCTTAGCAAAGAGCCTGTGTGTCCAATGCTATCATCAGTTCCTCGTCGGTGGGGATACAACATACCGTCACACGGGAATCGTCGGCAGAGAGAACGGCCTCCACAGCACGGCAGGCACGGTTTCTGGCATCGTCCATCTTCACGCCCATGTATTCCAGACCTTCCGTTGCAGCCGCACGTACCTCCCACTGGTTCTCGCCGGCACCGCCGGTGAAGAGTATGATGTCCACGCCACCCATGGCTGCGGCATACTGACCGATATATTTCTTGATGCGGTAGGTGTACATTTCATTGACAAGGCGTGCCTTTTCGTCACCCTCTCTGGCTGCAGCCATGATGTCGCGCAGGTCATTGGACAGGCAGCTGACACCGGCAAGTCCCGACTTCTTGTTCAACAGGTCGGAGATGCCCTTGGTGTCCAGACCGAGTTTGTCCATGATGAACGTCACGGCACCGGCATCAATGTCGCCGCTGCGTGTACCCATGACGAGCCCTTCCAAGGGTGTCAGACCCATGCTGGTGTCCACACATTTGCCGTCCTTGACAGCAGCTATGGATGCACCGTTGCCAATGTGGCAGGTGATTATCTTCTTGCCTTCGGCCTCGCATCCAAGGAACTCGCACACACGCTGTGACACGTAACG
The DNA here is from genome assembly GCA_947176655.1 of uncultured Prevotellaceae bacterium. Taxonomy (GTDB): domain Bacteria; phylum Bacteroidota; class Bacteroidia; order Bacteroidales; family Bacteroidaceae; genus Physcousia. The sequence continues at coordinate 4,914 of CAMWRK010000127.1, forward strand.
GTGGCTGGTGCCATGAAAACCGTAGCGGCGCACACCGTACTTTTCGTACAGTTCGTATGGAATAGCATACATATAGGCATAATCAGGCATGGTCTGGTGGAAAGCCGTGTCAAAGACACCTACCTGCGGTATCTCGGGCAGCAGTGCGGAAACAGCATTGACACCCTTGATGTTGGCCGGGTTGTGCAGAGGCGCGAGGTCGTTGCAGGCAGCAAAAGCCTCCATCACCTCGGGAGTAAGCAGGACAGACTCGTTGAACCTCTCTCCGCCGTGTACCATACGATGGCCTACGGCATCCAGTTCGGAGAGTTCCTTCAGCACAGCATAATCACCGGTTGTCAGCACCTCGAATATCCACTGCACTCCGGCAGTGTGTTCGTCGATGCGACGCTCCATCTTGTGCTTCTCGCCATTCAGCTTGACCGTGATGGAACTGTCGGGCAAACCTATCTTCTCTATGCCTCCACTGGTAATGACGCTCCTGTCCGTCATGTCATAGAGCGCGTACTTGATGGAAGAACTTCCGCAATTCAATACAAGAATTTTCATGATTCTGTTATAGTAGTTCTGTTTTATTTCTGTTCTGAATTATCTGTATATGTTATTTGGCATCCATGGCCTGACATGCGGTAATGGCCACCATCTTGTAGATGTCGTCCACGGAACAGCCACGTGACAAGTCGTTGACCGGACGCGCAATACCCTGCAATATGGGGCCTATGGCATCGGCACCACCCAGACGCTGAACCAGCTTGTAGCTGATGTTTCCCACCTCGAGAGACGGAGCTATGAGCACGTTGGCATGTCCGGCAATGGAACTGCCAGGACATTTCTTCTCGCCCACCGAACATACCAGTGCCGCATCGGCCTGCAACTCGCCGTCTATCTTCAGATCCGGAGCCATGGTCTGGGCTATGTGTGTGGCCTCCACCACTTTGTCCACGACCTCATGTTTGGCACTGCCCTTTGTGCTGAAACTGAGCATTGCTACACGAGGCTCCGCGAATCCGGCCACACTCTTGGCTGTCTGAGCCGTACATACGGCAATCTGTGCCAGCTGGTTGGCATCGGGAGTGGGGGTAACAGCCACATCGCCGATAACGAGAACACCATTCTCGCCGTACTCTTGTTTGTCGGTAATCATGAGCATGGCACCGCTGACACAACTTATGCCGGGAGCGCATTTGATAATCTGAAGGGCAGGACGGAGCGTGTCGCCAGTAGTGCTCAGGGCACCGGAAATCTGGCCGTCTGCATGACCGCTCTTGATTATGAGGCAGCCGAAATACAACGGATCCAGAACAAGCTCACGTGCCTTTTCTATGGTCAGACCTTTCTTCTGGCGCAACTGGAACAAGAGCTGTGCATATTCCTCGGTCTTCTCGCTGGTGGCAGGATCTATGATTTCCGCCTTGTCCAGATGCTTCAGGCCAAGTTTGTCTCCCAGGGCAAAGAT